>CACYBZ010000001.1 GCA_902772795.1 uncultured Ruminococcus sp.
AGGTTTGTTTGGTTACTTACTATTGTACACCTTTTGGAGAGTAATTCACTTTTTTATTTCTTTAAAACTTGGAAACTGGTGTAAGATAAAATCATACAAATAAAAATCAATCCATGATTTCTGCAATTATGAATTGATTTTTCATTTTCTATGTCATCTGAATTGATAACGACCCGATTGTTTTTGAAATTTTTTAGCAAGTCTGTCTGACGTACTAAAACGGTAATGGTTTTGGTTTGTAAAAACGTATCAGAACATATTACCGATATTTTCAAGCTGGAAAGAATTGATACTGCTCATAACATCATTTATAAACAGTACATGGTCAATATTGTTATCCTCGCAGTAGTAAGGAATGTTTCCTTCGTAGGTGCTGAAATCAATAACATGAATTTCATGATATTGTCCCACAAGCCAGGGAATGAAATTGTTGGCATAGGAATCTTTGACAATCAGCAGATTACTGTTCTTTTCGGAATGTTCACAGACAATTTTAGTTATGGGATTGTCGCCGTATAGAAAAAGGTCATAGGGATTTTTTTCTGTTTCAACATTTTTATTGTAGATACTGTCATAAGTTTTCCATTGTCCGTTGTTGGTTTTTCGGATTTGGATAGTATAATCATTTACTATGTCGTAATAGCAGAGTGTATCAGCGTTGTTTTTCAGCATTTCAAGATTTGTCACCGTATACAGTGACCCGACAAAAGGATAAAATCTGGTATATTTCCGATTTTTGATATTCTGTATTTTGAGGTCAGCATACTGACAGAACTGTTCATAGGCATAGTAACTGCCGAGCGTCGTCCAGCGGTGATCCGTGTTGAAAAAAAGATATTCTGTTTTATGTTTGTCCAGCGTATCAAAGAGGGAAACAGACTTTATCGTTTGATTATAGTGCTGATAAATTTCTGCAATATAATTTTTCTGATTATTACTTTTGACGCTGTTTTCCAGACGTGCGGGCAATCCCAGAGCGATATGCGTAGGAATGACGATACTGTACACATTTTTGACTGTTTGGGGCAGTCGTTGGGAACAGTGGTTGATTAAAGAAGCATAGGCAAGAGCATCTTTACTGTTGCCGTTAAAGCACTCGAACGCCTGATTATTCCAGATGAAGATATGATTGACATAATAGCCGTCATCGCCGTTGTCAGGGATAACATTCTGTTTTTCGGAAACGGCAAAAAAAGTTGGTTGTGTAGCATCTGTATGTTGTTGTTTTTTTGCCCATTTTGCGGTACAGGACGATATCCAGATAATGACAAAGACAATCACAGACATACCTATTATGGTAATGACAATATTACGGCGTTGTTGTTGACGTTGTTGCTGTTCTTTTTTTCTGCGTTGACGGTTTTTTCTGTGACGTTCTAAAGAACGGTCGTTCATGATATCACTCCCTGTTCAAGGGGTGCCCCCCTGAAAATCCTGCCAAGGGGCTTTGCCCCTTGACCCCATGAACTTTTTGAAAAAAGTTCAATCAAAAACTTTAATGAAAATCGGCGACAGCCGATTTTTTACAGTAATGGTTTAAGATATTTCCCTGTATAACTGTCGGAGGTTTCAGCGACTTCTTCGGGAGTGCCTGTTGCCACAACTGTTCCGCCTTTGTTACCGCCTTCAGGCCCTATGTCGATGATGTGGTCAGCTGTTTTTATCAGTTCCAGATTGTGTTCAATGACAATCACGGTATTGCCATTATCGACAAGTTGCTGAAGAACATCAATCAGTTTATGGACATCGGCTATATGCAGACCTGTTGTAGGTTCGTCAAGAAAATATACAGTTTTGCCCGTAGAACGCTTTGCCAGTTCCGTAGCGAGTTTTACCCTTTGGGCTTCACCTCCTGAAAGCGTTGTGGCACTTTGTCCGAGTTTGATATATCCCAGTCCGACATCAAGCAGAGTCTTGAGTTTGCGGTAGATTTTAGGAATATGTTCAAAAAATTGTGAAGCTTCTTCCACGGTCATTTCAAGAACGTCATAAATGGATTTGCCCTTATATTTTACCTGCAGAGTTTCACGGTTATAGCGTCTGCCCTTACAGACTTCGCAGGGAACATAGATATCGGGGAGAAAGTGCATTTCAATCTTGATAATGCCGTCCCCCTGACAGCTTTCACAACGACCGCCTTTGGTATTGAAAGAGAAACGTCCTGAATGATAACCTCTCATTTTGGCATCGTTGGTTGAGGCGAAAAGTTCACGGATATCGGTGAAAACGCCCGTATAGGTGGCAGGATTGGAACGTGGTGTTCTGCCGATGGGCGACTGGTCAATGTTGATAACTTTGTCAAAATTTTCGATACCCGTAATTTCCCTGAATTTTCCCGCCTGACATTTGGCGTGGTTGAGTTGAGAGGCAAGGTGTTTATAAAGGATTTCATTGACAAGAGAGGATTTTCCTGACCCTGAAACCCCTGTTACACAGATAAACTCCCCGACGGGAAAACGGACGGTAATGTTTTTCAGATTGTTTTGTTGTGCTCCTTTGACAGTGAGGAAATTTCCGTTACCTTTTCGTCTGCTTTCAGGAACGGGAATTTTTCGTTCGCCTTTGAGATATTGTCCCGTAACGGAATTTTCGCAGGACATAATTCTGTTTACGTCACCGCAACAGATAATTTCACCGCCGTGCACACCTGCTCCGGGCCCGACATCGACAATATAATCAGCATTTTTCATGGTGTCTTCGTCGTGTTCAACAACAATGACTGTATTGCCCAAATCACGCAGTTTTTTCAAAGTAGCAATTAATTTATCATTGTCACGCTGATGAAGTCCGATACTTGGTTCATCGAGAATATACAGTACCCCCATCAGAAAAGAACCGATTTGCGTAGCCAGTCGGATACGCTGACTTTCTCCGCCACTGAGTGTTCCTGAAGAACGGGAAAGGGTAAGATAATCCAGTCCGACGCTTTTTAAAAAGCCAAGACGATTGTCAATTTCTTTCAGGACAGGTTCGGCAATACGTCGCTGTTGTTCGGAAAATTCCACATGATTCAGAAATTCACTTATCCGTTCAACAGACATATCACACAAATCAGAAATATTCATACCTCCTACGGTTACCGCTAGACTGACATCAGAAAGTCTTTTGCCGTGACAATGTTTACAGGTGACTTCGCTCATATAATTCTGAATTTCTTCTTTGACCCACTTACTCTGGGTATTGGCAAAACGGCGTTCAAGATTGTTGATGATACCTTCAAATTCTTTATAGTAGACACCGCCACCATAATCGGTAGTACGTTCCAGACGGATTTTTTCCCCGTTTGTGCCGTACAGAAGGATATTGATGATATCCTGCGGTAAATCTCTGATAGGTGTATCCAGACTGAAATGATAGTGATCTGCCAGTGCTTCAAAATACATGCTGGCAATGGAATTCCCCTCCATTGCCCAGCCACTTCCTTTGATACCGCCTTGTCTGACAGATTTTTCAGGGTAGGCAAGAATAATATCAGGGTCAATACGCATAAATACCCCAAGTCCCGTACAGTGCGGACAAGCTCCCATAGGATTGTTGAAAGAAAACATACGTGGAGAAAGTTCTTCAATACTGATATTATGTTCGGGACAAGAGTAATTCTGTGAAAACAGTAAATCCTCACCGCCGACAATACTGACAATAACAAGTCCCCCTGCCAGTCGGGAAGCGGTTTCCAGAGAGTCTGTCAGTCGGGAACGGATTTTTTCGCCCACGACAAGACGGTCTACCACAATTTCCAGTGTATGTTTCTTGTTTTTTTCCAGATGAATATCTTCGGACAAATCATGAATTTCACCGTCAATGCGAATTCTGACATAGCCGTTTTTGCGTGCCTTTTCCAGTTCTTTGGCGTGTTCGCCCTTCTTTTCCCGTACAATGGGCGAGAGAATCTGGATTTTTGTTTTTTCTTCCAGTAACATTACGCTGTCAACAATCTGGTCAATGCTTTGCTGACTGATTTCCCTGCCACAGACAGGACAATGTGGTATGCCTGTTCTGGCATAAAGCAGACGCAGATAGTCGTAAATTTCCGTGACTGTACCTACAGTGGAACGGGGATTCTTGGACGTTGTCTTCTGGTCTATAGCAATGGCAGGGGAAAGACCGTCAATACTTTCCACATCGGGCTTTTCCATTTGTCCCAGAAACATTCTGGCATAGGACGACAGCGATTCTACATAACGTCTTTGTCCTTCGGCATAGATAGTATCAAAGGCAAGGGAAGATTTTCCCGAACCTGAAAGCCCTGTGATAACCACCAGTTTATCTCTTGGAATTTCAACATTGACGTTTTTCAGATTGTGAACTTTTGCACCTTTGATAACAATTTTCTTTTCTGACATTCAAAAACTCCTTTTCATGGGTAGAGGATAAATTCCGTATCTGTTTTGAAATGGGGAGTACGGGATACAGTGGACGGGCAATTCTTTCCGACAGAAGTGCTGTCGGGGAAAGAATTGCCCAGTGGCTGTGGAGGTTATTCTACTGTAAGGATAGCTGAAATACTACTGACGCTGTAACGTCATGGCAGAGGTGTTCAGAGAATAGAACGTAGATTTTCCCTGATTCTGTGTATACCACAATACCGTGTCGTCCAGTGCAACAGGCTGACAGTCAGAAAGACAGCCTGCGGTATGGCATAATGCAGAAGTCATCTGACCGTTTTCGTCAAGCAGAGCGTAGTAGATTTCTCCTGTGAAAGAATTTGTGGAAATTTTTTGGGTACTCCACAAAATGAGAAACTTTTCGGGAGAAAGCTTGACCAATTGCGGTGTGGAAGCGGTGATATCGCTGTCAGTAGTGTAGTTGGTAAGGTTGTGATTTGTCACGCTGAATGTATTTTTATCAACGGAGGAAACAAAAATATTCCGCACTTTATTGTCTTTGGTGAATTGATTGAAATCTATTACCGAACCCACAGTAAGATAAGCAGAACGGGAATATTCAAATCCGCCTATCGTTGTTCCTGTGAAGTTGGCACCGATATCTCCGGGAATTTCTATGAGATTGATTCGCCTTGTCGGATTTTTAAAGATATCAGGAATAAATGTTCCGTTTTCGATACTGTTGTTGTAGATGTTGAGGAGAACAGAACGGGGATAAGCGTCACAGTGGTCTACGGTAAGTATTCTGTGATTTTCTATTTGCACGAACTGATTGAAAGAATGGGCGGAATAACCGTATCCGGCATATACGACCCCATAGAAAGAGTCGGTGATTCTGGACTGGGATTTACTGTACTGGAAGCACATATTTGCCTGATGGTTTTTTCCGTCTTTCGGATTTTTATACATCTGATGACAGGTTTTGATAATCAGATAATCACCGTCTTCTGCAATTCTCAGGCTACCCGCACAGAAAGGAATGATAGTGTCGGCACCGTATACTGATGCGGAAGATATTCTTTTCCAGTCTGTATCATATCTGGTGACCCGCATAATTTCAACATCATCAGATTCATCAAGGTTTTTCTGTCCGCTGACAATGTAATAACCGTCTGTTCCCGCATAGAATCCGCCAAAAATCGGGAGTTCCTGACCGATAATTACTCGTTTTTGCAGTTGGAACGCTGTCGAATAGTATTCAGCATGATATTGTGTGTCGTCGGCTGACGGAACAAATTTCAGATATCCTCCGTCTGTCTGGCTAAGGTATGACCTTACTGTTTTGGAATAATTGAATTGATAATTATTGTACCAGATATAGTTCTGCTGGTTTTCGTTTGTTGTATCCTGAGCCTTGATGATATCAAACGGACAGACATATTCGCCATAGAAATTGCCTTTGCCGATAATTTTGGCAGTAGCTTTGCCCGAATCAATATTATTGCTGTAAGTGACAGTATAGTCCGTATCCTTTTGCAGAACAGTTTCACCGTTTTTGATGGTGATTGATGGTGTGACAGTATTTCCGGTATAGAAACAGGTAATGACAGGATTCTGTACTTTGCCGTTGTTGAGATAGCACTGATTATTGATACTGATTTCTGTACATTTGCTGATGGGCTGGGGGGTGATACGGAACTGACATTTATAACTGCCTTTAAGATTCTTTTTCCCTTTGATGATGGCAGTGGCTGTACCAGCATTGACATTATTGCTGTAGGTAACCGTATAGTCGATACCTTTTCGGAATGTTTTTGTTCCTTGGGTAACGGTCACCGAAGGCATTTTCGGATTTCCGTCATAGGGATAGGTTATATTCGGCTTGACAGACGTTCCTCCTGACAGGAAAACAGCAGAATCCAGAGTGATTTCTGAACAGCGGGAAACAGGTCTTTGCACAATGGAAAAACGACATTTATACAGTCCTGTATAAGAGCCTTTGCCTCGGATAATGGCGGTGGCAGTACCTACATTATTATTACTGTAATACGTTACGGTATAGTCGGTATCTTTTTTCAGCGTTCTGCTACCGTTTTTTACGGTAACTGATGGTGTGAGTGCTTTGGCAAGATACGTATAAGATACAGTCGGAGAAATTTCCTTGCCGTCACGTATATAGTAGTTGTTTCCCAGACGGATTTCTGTACACGTTGATATTTCCTTACTGCTTTGTGTAGTGACGTTTGTTGTTACTGCCGTTTCGGGAAGGTTGGTTTCATAGGCCTGTGCTGTGACTGTGCCTGATATCAACATACTTTGCACGATGACGGCAACAATCAACGGAAAGAATGTTTTTTTAAACAGTTTCATGTGTTTTTCACTCCCTTTTGTTGTTATTCGGTCAATGACGGTGATGTATAGAATATCGGCATGACAGATACGGTATGCCGACAGAAATTCGGAAACAAATCACAACCGATTATCTGTTATCATAGCATTAGTCAGTGACTTTGTCAATATGAGTTATGTAAAATACAACATAAATAACATAAATATGAGCAAAAAACTATTGAATAATTACATAGACAACCGTATTTTATTATTCAGAAGTTCCCAGCGTTTTTATTTCTTTCTGATAGAGGTTCGAGAAAAGCAGAATGGCAAACAGCAATGCCATGACTTCCGCAATGGGAAATGCACACCATACCGCATTCAGACTGATATAGGAAAGAAAATACGCTGACGGTACAAGGACAAACAGCTGACGTAACAAAGAAATCATCATACTACGCATACCATGTCCCGTTGCCTGAAAGAAAGAAATGAAAATAATTCCTACAGACGCAGGCAGAAAACACGGACAGATAATCCGCAGTGCCACACAACCAATATCCAGCATTTCCTTGTCAGCGTTGAACATTCCCAGTAAAACTTTGGGAATCGCCATGAAAACAGTAAATCCCACCGCCATAATACAGAAAGCTATTGTTATTCCGTATCTGAGTGCCTTTATAAGACGTTCCTTGTTTTTGGCTCCGTAGTTGTAGCCCATGATGGGAAGCAGACCCTGGTTAAGTCCGAAACACGGCATAAAGACAAACGACTGTAATTTGAAATATACATTCAGAACCGAAATAGCAATGTCAGAGTTGTCAAACTTTTTCAGAATGAGATTGACAAGCACCAGCATAAGCGAAGTAATCGACTGCATGACAATCGCAGGAATACCTACCGCATAAATATTTTTCACCGTTATCCGTGAAAGTTTCACGGTTCGGAAAGAAATTTTTACGGCGTGTTTCCTGAAAATCAGAATGATCAGTGCCAGTATCATCGAAACAATCTGTCCGAGAACGGTGGCAATCGCAGCACCTTTGACACCCATATCCAACACAAAAATAAATACAGGGTCAAGAGCAATATTGAGTAATGCTCCTGTAAGCATGAAAATCATCGGAAAAATCATATTTCCCGTAGCCTGCAAAGTTTTTTCAATAATCACTTCTATAAAACAGCCGAATGAATATATCATAATAATGGAAAGATAATCTGTTCCCATTTTTGCAATAGCGGGATTGTCTGTGAAAGCATTGATAAATGGTTTTACGATAGTCAGCCCCAGAATGAAAAAGACAATCCAGTTACCAATCCCCAATACAATACCATGTGTAGCTGCACTGTCCGCTTCATGTTGCTTTTTCTCACCAAGCCGTCGGGAAACAAGCGAGTTGATTCCCACACCTGTTCCCACCGAAACAGCTATCAGCAACATCTGTATCGGAAAGGCAAGCGATACCGCAGTGAGTCCGTCCATACTGTACATGGAAACAAATACGCTGTCAACGATGTTGTAGAGTGCCTGAATAATCATGGAGAAAATGGCAGGCAACGACATACTGACAATCAGCTTCAGAACCGGAGCATGCCCCATCTTGTTTTCTTTGATATTTTCCATTATGTTTCACCTCAAAAACACATATTTTTTAACCCCACTGTTTTCAAAAAGTGGGTGGTCGAGGGACAACGCCCTTAAACAGTCGGGGACGCTGTCCCCGAACTCCTGTCAGGGGCTCTGCCCCTGAACCCCGCAAGCCTTTAAAAAGGCTTGACCGAAACTTTAAGGCGAAATCTGCTGACGCAGATTTCG
>CACYBZ010000002.1 GCA_902772795.1 uncultured Ruminococcus sp.
GTTACGTCGGCCTGTATGAGCATTACAACGAATATACAACCGCGATCTGAAAGGGGGCAGCGGCATGAAGCTGAAAGACAAGAAAATTGATATTCAGGGTGTTCATTACGTTTCCGACAAGTACGGGAACCGCAGAAAGGAAACCTTTACCGTTGCGACCGTGTGGGCATATTTCCGGCAGCTTTCCGGGAATGAAATATACCGCGTGACAACGCAGGCCACGGAAGAAGTCATGTTTGTTATCAATTACCGCACGGACATAACAACCGAAAACGTGATACTGTATAAAGGCGTACAGTATAATATTGTCCGCGTGGACGTTTTCGAGGGTTACAAAAGCGATCTGACGCTATACTGTAAGAAGCAATGAAGCAAAATAGAATATCACGCTTTGACAACATAATATTGTCATTTAGCCGCCGTTGTGCTATACTGTACCGTGTCTTTTTGTGAGTTCCGGGAGGGTGACACAATGGCGGTTTCTTATAACAGACTATGGAAATTATTGATTGATAAGGGCATGACGAAAACGGAAATGCGAAAAGCAGCGGGTATTAGCACAAACGTACTTGCCAAAATGGGTAAGAATGAAACAGTGTCAATGGACACATTAGCAAGAATCGCCGCCGTTATGGAATGCGGCCTTGACGACATAGTAGAACTAACCAGTGATAGAAAGGATGTTTGCAATGAGATATGAAGATTTAGTTTTCAAGATTCCACAGGAGTCCCCGACATATCGTGAAGATTCTGCTTTTGTTATTCGACAGATTACGGCTATTTTAGATTCGCGTAGGTCTGCAAACGACGACAAGATTATTATCAATACAAATCTGCGAATGGGATTGCCACTTGAAAACATCAATAAAATAGCAGGCCCTATGATTGAAGCGTGGGCAGGTGAAGTATTTGCAGGCATTCGAGACGATATGAACAATGAATATCAGCTAATCAACGTTGAAGCACAAGAACGTCTTGGAATGGCTGATATTATTCTACAATTCAGAAAAGGGCGTTCCGTTTTGACCGGGAATGTTGATGTAAAGGCTACCGCAAATGATATTCCGAACAGCGGGAAAGGCCCCAATATTACATCTTTTTCAAGAATCAGAACGGCCTATGTGAAAGACCCTGATTTTATGTTTATCATTCTTTCAATTAAGCACCGTGTTTATTCAGAAAGGAATAAAGAAACGGGGCTTGTTGACGGTATTATGGAAGTTGTCGATTATAACGCCTATGACCTAAAGTTCATTAGTGACGCAGATATAAACTATAATCCTGCACTTGGGACAGGACAAATTCAAATCAAAGATATTCATTATGTGACTTACCAGTACAGAACAACTTGGGAAATGTGCCAATTACTTGACCAAAAGTATCTGCATAGTTCGCGCAGAACCTTTGATGATTTTTACAGAGAGGCTACAAAAAATCAATGGATAAAGTGATAAAAGCAATTTGCGGTGATGCCATTGAAGAAATGAAAAAGCTCCCTGACAAGAGCGTTCATCTGATTGCCACAGACCCGCCTTATAATCTGAATAAAAACTATGGTAATAATCAGGACAAACTTGAATTTGAGGAATATCTTGATTTTTCGCGTCAATGGCTGACAGAGGCAAAACGTGTTCTCACTGACAATGGAACAATATATGTTTTTATGGGAATGCGCTACATTTCATATGTCTATACTATCTTAGAACAAGAATTAGGATTTACATTTAATTCTTGGATAACATGGTTTTACACACAAGGCATTGGAAAAACAAAGGGGTTTTCACCACGGCACGATGATATATTGATGTTTACGAAGAATCCAAAAAAATTTGTTTTCCATTTGGATGAAATCCGAGTTCCGCAAAAGTTTTATCGTTCTGTAAACAATATGCGCGGGGCTAATCCCGGCAATGTGTGGGAGTTTTCCCATATGCACTACTGTAATAGAAATCGTAAACAACACCCGACACAAAAGCCGGAGGGAATATTTGAGCGCATGATTTTAGCATCATCAAATCCGGGTGATACTGTTCTTGATCCGTTCGTTGGAAGTGGCACAGCTTTAAGGGTTTGCCAACAAACAAATAGAAATGGAATAGGCGTGGATATAAACCCTGAATATATAGAAATGACACAAGAACGCCTTGCAGAAGAATTCAAGGGATTCGATAGTATAGATGAAAGAATGAAACGAGTTCCCAATGACTTGAATGACCCGAAAATTCGTGAAGAATATATCAGAAATCACATTGAGTGGTTTCTTAAGAATCACCCGGATGCAGTTGATGATTTTATGCAAGAGGTACGCTTGAAATACGAAACAAAAATGAAAGAAAGCGGACAAATGAGCCTATTTGACCTGTTTGGAGCAGAACTGACAGGCACAACAGATTAGCGCATTTTGGGATATTATGTTATAGCGTTTAGTATCTTCTTGTAGATTTAAGCGACAAATAAGCGACAAACGGACATAGAAAAGCGGCGGAAATCCTTATTTTTCAAGGGTTTCCGCCGTTCTGA
>CACYBZ010000003.1 GCA_902772795.1 uncultured Ruminococcus sp.
CTTTGAACCCAATAAGTTCAGAGGCGTTCATCTTTTGTTGTGGTAAAAGCAAAAAAGATTTTTATTTCTGTGATAATGTCACAGAATAAAACTTGTATTTGTGCTACACTTGGCATATACTTTAAGAAAGGGTGTTTTATATGAGCGAAATCATTGTCACAAAGGAAAATTTTATCAGTGAGGTACAGAAATCAGACAAAACGGTACTGCTGGACTTCTGGGCATCATGGTGCGGGTCTTGTCGCAGACAAGGAGCTGTTCTTTCGGAGTTTGCCCTACTGCACCCCGAAATCAAGGTAGGTAAAGTGAATGTTGACGAACAGCAGGAACTTGCGATAAGTTTCCAGGTAATGAGTATACCTACACTTGCGGTTATCAGAAACGGAAGAATTGTCAGTCAGACCACAGGCTTTCAGTCATTGTGGGATTTGGAAACAATGGTAAAGTAACAATCAATCAGCGAGGTGTTCAGAAATGAGTAAGACAGTCATCATTGGCGGTGTGGCAGGCGGAGCAAGTTGTGCGGCAAGATTACGCCGTCTGGACGGAGAAAGTGAGATTATTATACTGGAAAGAGGTAAATATATTTCCTATGCAAACTGCGGTTTGCCGTACCATATAGGGGGAATTATCCGCAACCGCAGTTCTCTGCTGTTGATGACCCCCCAGCTGATGCGTGACAGGTTCAATATTGATGTACGCATTGAAAATGAAGTCACTGCTATCAACCGTGACGAAAAAACGGTAACCGTGAAAAAACTCACAACAGGTGAAACGTATACAGAAAGCTATGATAATCTGGTGATTGCCACAGGTTCTTCACCGCTCAGACCAAAGATAGCAGGTATTGATTCCGACAAAATCCATACCCTATGGACAGTACCCGATACAGATAAAATCCGTGCGATGGTGCAAAGCGGTAAAGTCAGCGATGTTGCTGTTATCGGCGGAGGGTTTATCGGTGTGGAAATGGCAGAAAATTTCCGTCATGCTGGATTACAGGTCAGCCTGATAGAAGCCGCCAATCAGGTAATGGCTCCGCTTGATTTTGAAATGGCTCAGGTTCTGCATGAACATATCCGTCAGAACGGTGTCCGTCTGTATCTGGGGGACGGTGTGGCAGAATTTGAAGACAAGAAAGATACCGTCATGGTGAAACTTCAGAGCGGTAAGACGGTATCAGCAGATATGGTGATACTGTCAATCGGTGTGCGTCCGAACAGCAGTATTGCAAAAGAGGCGGGTCTGTCACTGAATATGCGTGGCGGAATAATCGTTAATGAACATATGCGTACTTCTGACGAGCATATTTATGCGGTCGGTGATGTGATTGAAGTAGAGGATTTCGTATCCAAAGAAAGGACAATGATACCGCTTGCGGGGCCTGCCAACAAGCAAGGCAGAATTGTAGCTGATGTACTGGCAGGCAGAAAATCAGCTTATCAGGGAACACAGGGTTCGTCAGTCGCCAAAGTATTCGACCTGACAGCAGCATCGACAGGGGCAAACGAAAAGGTACTGATAAAGCGTGGCAGGAAAAAGCATAAGGATTATGAAACGCTGATTATCACCCAGAATTCCCATGCAGGGTATTATCCGGGAGCAACACCTCTCACGCTGAAAGTAATTTTTGCACTTGACAACGGAAAAATTCTTGGTGCACAGATAGTCGGCAGAGAAGGCGTTGACAAACGTATTGATACTATCGGTGTAGCTCTCCGTTTCGGTGCGACAACGGACGATTTGAAACATCTGGAACTTGCCTATGCACCGCCGTATTCTTCCGCCAAAGACCCTGTCAATATGGCAGGATTTGTTGCGGAGAATATCCGTACAGGACTTGTCCGTATTGCGGAGGTAAATGAAACCGAAGAAAAAGATGTTCTGTTGCTTGATGTACGTGAGGAAGCCGAAACAATGGCATATGCCATTCCGAATGCGGTCAATATTCCGCTGGGCAGATTGAGGGAACATCTTTCCGAACTCGACAAAAACAAGAAAATCATTGTATTCTGTGCTGTTGGCGTACGTGCCTATAACGGGGCAAGAATACTGGCACAGAACGGCTTTGAGAATGTCAGTATATATCCGGGAGGGGTACGCTTTTATGAAGCAAATCACCCCAAAAATGAAGAAATCATCGCTATAACAGAACCCGTTGCAAAAGAAGAAGTGTCTGCTGTGTCTGTCACCGAAAACGGTAAAAAAATCCGTGTGGACTGTTGCGGTATGCAGTGTCCCGGGCCGATTATGGAAGTGTTCCGAAATATCCAATCTATGCAGGACGGAGAAATTCTGGAAGTTGTTGCTTCTGACCCTGGGTTTGCCAAAGATATTGTTTCGTGGTGTCGCAGAACAGGGAATACTCTGCTTTCCAATGAAGAACGTGACGGAGAATATATTGCCGTCATTCAGCGTGGTACAGATACACCCATAAGAGAGGAAAAACAGGTATCATCGGTTGAAAAAGGAAAGACTATCATTGTGTTTGATGGTGATATGGATAAGGTTCTGGCGAGTTTTGTTATTGCCAACGGTGCGTTAGCAATGGGCAGACCTGTGACAATGTTTTTCACATTCTGGGGGCTGACCGCTTTACGCCGTGAGAAGAAAGTCAGGCTGAAAAAGAATGTTATGGAGAAAATGTTCGGTGCGATGTTGCCACGGGGTTCAAAGAAGCTGAAACTGTCCAAAATGAACATGGGCGGTATGGGTACTAAAATGATGAAGAAAATTATGAACGACAAGAACATTGACTCTCTTGAAGATATGATGAAGAAAGCAATGGAAAACGGCGTGAAAATTATCGCCTGCTCTATGAGTATGGACGTTATGGGAATCCGTCCTGAAGAACTGATTGACGGTGTGGAAATCGGCGGAGTAGGTACGTATCTTGGCGATGCGGAGGAAAGCGATGTCAACCTCTTTATCTGAACTGAAAAAGTTGTCATTCTGGAATAACCTCAGTCGTTCCGAACAGGACATTATGGCAGACTGTGCAGGAATTCGGTTTTACAGAAAAGGTGAACTGATTTATTCACACGAACAGGAATGTCTGGGACTGATAAAAGTGCTTTACGGAGATATACACACCTTTATGTTGTCGGACGAGGGCAGAGAAGTGGTACTCTACCGCCTGAAAGCGGAAGATACTGATGTACTTTCTGCCTCCTGTGTAGTCAATCAGATTACCTTTGAAACGCATATGGTGGCAGACAGCGACTGTGAACTGTTGATTGTGCCTGCTGTGTGTCTGTCGAATTTCAAAGAAAAAAATCTTTATGTACGCTGTTTCATTTTCGA
>CACYBZ010000004.1 GCA_902772795.1 uncultured Ruminococcus sp.
AAATTTTGAAGACCTGAAACGGGCAAGAACAAAACTTCGTGATTTTGCCGAAGTCATTGACCGTCTGGTTGAACTGTATCACAGGGATAATGTTTCTCTGGAAAGTCTTTACCGAAAGATTCTGGAAGAAACACTCTACATAGAAAATCTGAAAAAAGAAAAAGAGAACAGCGAAGAAAGAATACAGAATATCAATGAATTTCTGTCGGCTATAAAAAGCTATGAAAGCGACAATCCCGATGATGCAACGCTGGAAGGTTTTCTGGAAGATATTGCGTTGATATCCGATATTGATAATTATGACAAAAGTTCTGACAGTGTGATATTGATGACATTACATTCTGCAAAAGGGCTGGAATTTCCTGTTGTGTTTATTGCAGGAGCGGAAGAGGGTATTTTTCCGAGTATGCGTTCATCGCTGGAACACGATGAACTTCAGGAAGAAAGACGGCTGGCTTATGTCGGTATGACAAGGGCAAAGGAAGAATTGTATATTGTTCATGCCGATGAACGTATGCTGTACGGGTCTACCACCAGAAATGAACTTTCCCGTTTTGTGCAGGAAATCCCCAAGGAAAATATTCTGTTTACGTCAGCTGTCACCAGAAAATCCCAGAGGTCTTTTGATACAGGGTTTACGTCATACCGCAGGAGCGGTACTTATCTGAACAGCGAATTTGAACAGGCAAACCGTTTTGCCAACAGGCAGACCGTTACTCAGGTCAAAAAAATTCCGTCCGCAAAACAGCCGAACGTTTCGCAGACTTTTAAAGTAGGTGACACGGTTGTACATACCGTATTCGGACAAGGTGTTGTTATTTCCGCCAAGGCTATGGCAAATGATACTTTGCTGGAAATCGCCTTTATCAACAGCGGTACGAAAAAACTCATGGCAAATTTTGCCAGACTGCAAAAAGTATGAAAAGGGTGACACATGATGAAAACAAGTGATTTTTACTATGATTTGCCCAAGGAACTGATTGCACAGACACCTGTCGAACCGAGGGACAGTTCCCGTTTAATGGTTATTGACCGCAACAATAAGACACTTGAACATAAGCATTTTTATGATATTGTGGATTACCTCAACGAGGGTGACTGTCTGATTGTCAACGATTCCAGGGTACTGCCTGCCAGAATTTACGGTAAAAAAGCCACAGGAGCCAATGTGGAATTTCTGTTACTTTCTCAGGTCAGGAATAATGTATGGGAATGTCTGGTAAAGCCAGGACGGAAAGCACGTCAGGGAGATACCTTTACTTTCGGTGATATTATGCGTTGTCAGGTTCTTGACGTACTGGAAAGCAGTAACAGGGTAGTCGAATTTTATTGCGAAGATAATTTTTATTCTGCATTGGACAAGGTCGGACAAATGCCGTTACCGCCCTACATCACCGAAAAACTGAACGACAAGGAAAGATATCAGACGGTTTACAGCCGTGAACTTGGTTCTGCAGCTGCTCCTACAGCGGGGCTGCATTTTACCAAAGCATTACTGAAAAAAATTCAGGACAAGGGTGTTAATATCGGTTATGTGACATTACATGTCGGACTGGGTACTTTCCGCCCCGTCAAAGTGGACGATGTGACCAAACACAAGATGCACGCTGAACATTATGAAATCCCGCAGGCTACCGCTGAACTCATTCGGCAGACCAAAGCAAACGGAAAAAGAGTTATTGCTGTGGGTACAACCAGTTGCCGTACACTGGAGTCTGTGGCAACGCTGAACAACGGTGAAATAAAGGCTTGTGACGGATTTACAGACATTTTTATTTATCCGGGATATACGTTCAAGGTACTTGACGGACTGATTACTAATTTTCATCTTCCCGAAAGCACATTGATTATGCTTGTGTCGGCGTTTGCGGGTTATGATACGGTGATGAAAAGCTATGAAACCGCCGTAAAAGAAAAATACCGTTTCTTTTCTTTTGGCGACGCTATGGCTGTTTTTTAAGGAGTTTAAGGGCTTCGCCCTTAAAAATCCCACAGGGGCTCCGCCCCTTGACCTCGCAAGCCTTTGAAAAGGCTTGACCGAAACTTTTAAGAAAAATCTGCTGTCGCAGATTTTTACAGGAAAGGAATTTTACCCTATGGCTTTTCAGCTTTTGAAACAAGAAGGTCATGCAAGGCGTGGCGAACTGGTTACAGTTCACGGAACAGTACAGACACCTTTATTTATGAATGTCGCTACCTGTGGAGCTATCAAAGGTGCTGTGAGTGCATTGGATTTGAAAGCGTTAAAATGTCAGGTTCAGCTGTGCAATACCTACCACCTGCATTTAAGACCTACCGACAAAATTGTCAGGGAATTAGGCGGTATTCATCGGTTTACCCGCTGGGACTCCCCTATTCTCACCGACAGCGGAGGATTTCAGGTTTTCTCTCTGGCAAAACTGAGGAATATCAAAGAAGAAGGTGTATATTTTTCTTCTCACATTGACGGTCACAAAATCTTTATGGGACCTGAAGAAAGTATGCAGATACAGTCCAATTTAGGTTCTACCATCGCTATGGCGTTTGATGAGTGTATCGAAAATCCTGCCGAATACAACTATACCAGAAATTCCGTTGCCCGTACCACACGCTGGCTTGAACGCTGTAAAAAGGAAATGCAACGGCTCAACACACTGGAAAATACGCTCAACCGTGAACAGATGTTGTTCGGCATCAATCAGGGGGCTACTTATGACGATATCCGTACCGAACATATGAAAACCATTCGGGAACTGGATTTGTCAGGATATGCGATAGGCGGGCTGGCAGTCGGTGAACCTGCCGAAGTGATGTATCATGTGATTGAAAAAGTAGAAGAATATATGCCTGAAAACAAACCAAGGTATCTTATGGGTGTGGGTACACCTACGAATATTCTTGAAGCGGTCTGCCGAGGGATTGATATGTTTGACTGTGTAATGCCCAGTCGTAACGCCCGACACGCTCATGTATTTACTTCGGTGGGTATAAGAAATCTGATGAATGCCAAATATACACTGGATACCGCTCCTGTTGATGAACATTGTGATTGTCCTGTATGTCAGCATTTTGACAGAGCCTATTTACATCATTTATTCAAAAGCGGTGAAATGCTGGGTATGCGTCTTGCGGTTATGCACAACATCTATTTCTATAATGACCTTATGGAAAAAATCCGTACTCATCTGGATAACGGCACATTTACCGTCTTTTATCATCAATATAAAGACATTCTCGGTACAAGAATATAATTTTTAGCTTGCATTGCTTTGAAAATATGGTATAATGAACTCTGTTATTTTACACAACCGAAAGGATTGATTTGGAAATGAAAAAATTCATGTTGGCTTTACTTAGTATAGTAACAGTACTCGGACTTTCGTCTTGTGCTGCTGCTACACAAGATGCTTCCGCACAAGGGTCTTCGGGCGGTATGATTGGTATGATTGCCGTTTACGCAGTTATTCTTATCGGTATGTATTTTCTTTTTGTCAGACCCAGTTCCAAAAAGAAAAAGGAAGAAGAAGCTTTGAGAGAAAGTCTGGAAATCGGTGATGAAATTATTACTATCGGCGGTATCACAGGCAGAGTAGTCAGCATTAAAGATGACGACTCCTTTATTCTGGAAACAGGCCCTGACAGAACAAGAATTTTATTCCAGAAATGGGCATTGTCTTCGATTGTCACCGAAAAAGCACTCGCTGAACCCAAATCGGACAAGAAAAAAGACGATAAAGAGAAAAAGAAAGCTGAAGAAAAATAAAATACTTAAAAAATAAGAAGAGGTATGTCTGAGAAAATCAGACGTACCTCTTTTTTGATATATAAACGTTCTTTTCCAAAAATTTGCTATCGCAAATTTTCACGAAAAGTTTCGGTCAAGCCTTTTCAAAGGCTTGCGAGGTCAAGGGGCGGAGCCCCTGTGGGATTGTTAAGGGCAACGCCCTTAACCTATCGCTGAAAAGCCTTTGTCGATATCTGCAAGAATGTCGTCGATGTTTTCCAGTCCTACCGAAAAACGAATCATACCGCTTTCAATGCCTGCTGCAACCAACTGTTCATCAGTCAGCTGACGGTGAGTTTCGCTGGCAGGGTGTAAAACACAGGTTCTGATATCTGCTACATGAACTTCGTTGGAGGCAAGTTCAAGAGCGTTCATAAACTTCATGGCGTTTTCCTTTCCGCCTTTGATGACAAACGAAATAACTCCACTGCAACCTTTCAGATATTTCTTTCCAAGAGTATAACTGCTGTCATTTTCCAGTCCGGGATATTTTACACTTTCTACTTTCTCGTGACTTTCCAGATATTTTGCCACAATCATCGCATTTTCACAGTAGCGTTTCATTCGGACAGCCAGAGTTTCCAGCCCCAGGTTCAGCAAAAATGCCGAATGTGCCGCAGGATATACTCCGAAATCTCTCATCAGTTGCATTCTTGCCTTGACGATATAGGCTTTGTTACCGTATGTTTCCGTATAGGAAATTCCGTGATAAGATTCATCAGGTTCGTTAATGCCGGGGAAATTCCCCTTTGACCAGTCAAATTTACCGCTGTCAACAATGACACCGCCTATCTGTACAGCGTGACCGTCCATATATTTCGATGTGGAATGAATAACGATATCTGCACCAAAATCGAAAGGTTTACATAATACGGGAGTAGCAAATGTATTATCTACGATGAGCGGAACATGATGAGCATGAGCAATTTTGGCAAAGCGTTCAATGTCAAATACGGTAAGAGCAGGATTGGCAATCGTTTCACCAAAAACGGCTTTCGTGTTGGGTTTGAATGCTTTGGAAATTTCTTCATCACTGGCATTGGCATCAACAAAAATACATTCAATGCCCATTTTCTTGAGCGTAAACGAGAACAAGTTGACTGTGCCTCCGTAAATTTCGGGAGTACTGATAAAGCTGTCCCCGGCTTCACAGATGTTCAGAATAGAAAGCAATGTGGCTGCCTGTCCTGATGAAGTACACATCGCCCCTACCCCGCCTTCGAGTTCGGCAATTTTGTTTTCTACTGCCATTACGGTAGGGTTTCCGAATCGGGAATAAATCAATGACTTCATCGGTTCGTCAAATACCGAAGCGACTTCCTCTGTTGAATCATAAACATAGGTTGTACTCTGTACTATCGGCATTACTCTGGGTTCGGCATTTTTGGGCGTGTACCCTGCATGCAGGCATTTTGTTTCATCTTTCATGGTTGTTCCTCCGTTTTTTGTTTAATATTATGTCCCTTTATTTTACCATATACAGGTGATATTCCGCAATACTTTCTTATTAAGTTTTTTGTTTTGTATTAAATATTTATTAGCAAAGTTTATTTTATAAATTATTATTAATATTATATTACTTTTTTAATTTTGGTTTTCATTGAAAATATTGGCATTTATCTGTTGCTTTTGTTGTATTTGTAGTAAATTTTATTTCAGAAAAGTTTATTTTTATTATATGAATATATATTATTATATTTATATAATAAAAATATAACAGAAAATCCCTTGATTTTTTACATCAAGGGATTTTTATCATTGCTTTGTT
>CACYBZ010000005.1 GCA_902772795.1 uncultured Ruminococcus sp.
AAAATTGTTCTCTACACATTGAGTATTGCCTACACAGTATTGTCAGGATTTCAGATGGGTTTTATATTGTGCATGGCATCGCTTTTTATGTTCATTGCATATGTGTTTGTAAATAACAGTAAACTTTTAGGAAACAGAAAACAGATAGTTTTAAGATATGCTTGCGCTTCAGTTACAGGTGGATTTCTGGGCAGCTTTGTATGGATACCGGCTATATTATCATGTACAGACAGGATTAAAGGGACTGACATTGGTGATTTTACTTTTGTAGATAACGGACCTATTCTTCGTATGGCTGCAAAGCTTTTTTCCGGAGCTGACAGTACATCTCAGATAATCAATGGATATCCGGTAGTCTTTTGCGGGATTTTAACGGTATTTCTATCGATACTGTATTTTTTGAATAAAGAAATTTCGAAGCGTGAGAAGATTGCAGTTGCTTCAATTCTGATAATATATTTACTGAGCTTTTATATAAAGACATTTAAGGCTATATTCCAGGGATTTTCTAGTAATGCCTGGTTCAATCACAGACAGTCCTTTGTGTTTTCGTTTGTTTTATTGGTTATAGCAGCTAAGGAAATAACTTTTATCCATGTTATTGATTTAAATGAGATCAAGAAGACACTAAAAATTTTAGTGATTTCAATAATTCTGATCTTTTCAACAAGCTATGAATTCATAACTGGTGGAAATGTTGTTGCAGACCTTCTGATCCTTGCAGTTATACTTACGGCCCTTTTGTTTTACAGATTTTTTCCTGAGCGGTCTGATAAAAAAAGCCTTGTTATGATAATGCTTCTTTGTGTGAGTTTGCAATTATACATAAATTATTATGTTTCCGAAAGAAAGATCCTGGATGATTGGGGAAAAGATGTATCAGAATTCAGCGAAGACATTTTTAAAAGGCAACCGCTTGTTTCAGCGCTTCAGGAAAGTGATACAGGCTTTTACAGAATGGAAATTGAAGACCAGATGACAGGAGGAATGGGCCAGGATCCATTTCTTTTCCATTACAACGGCGTAGGCCATTCTACGTATTCTTCTTATGCTGTAACAAGCGCGCTACATAAGCTTGGCATAAATTGGCAGGCTCAGAAGGCAAATAGTTATGGTGCAGGTGTTACTTCCGCCACAGATTCACTTTTGGGAATAAAATACATAATTTCAAAAAGGAATCTTTCCAGGGAAAAGAATTATGATCAAAAACTTCAGGCCATGGAATACAGTATTTATCAGAACCCATTTGCTCTTGAACCGCTTATCATCAGCAATGATGAAATCAAAGATGTGTCTCTGGATTTGGATAAAGACATTTTTTATATTCAGAATAACATCTGGAAAGCTATGACAGGGGCGGATAAGGATATATTTATAAGAGAGAATGATTACAGTATAGCTGTGCACAATTATGCTGAGTCACTTAATTTGGGCCCTGACGAAGTAAAAAGTTTTACAGAAGAAATGTATAAATCATTTAGTGAAACGGGCGAGGATGAGAGTGAACAAAAATTATCAATAGAACCATATAGCGATGAAAATGGTAATAAGGTTTATCCAAATGCAACGTTTATAGAAATCAGTTTTCCTGCTGCAAGAGATGGTTCTGTCTATATGTATGATTCGGCGGGGGTGATTGAAAATTACGGAAGTTCTGAAGACATCCTTAAGTATTTAGGTACATATAAAAAGGGAGAGATGGTATCAGGCAGGCTATATTTTGATGATCTTGTCACAAGAGCTTTTTTGGCTATGACTATAAAAGGACTTTATATTTATTATAGTGATGACGATGTTTTAGAAAACTATTCCAGCTTATTGAGAAACCGAGCATCATCAATCAACAGAATAAATGATACAGCACTTAACGGGACAGCAATTGTAGATAAATCGCAGCTTTTATTATTTACGATTCCTTATGATAAGGGGTGGAAGCTGTCTGTTGATGGCAAACAGGCAGAGACTTTTAAGAGTGCTGATCTTTTCCTTTCTGCTAAAATTCCTGAAGGTGAGCATAATTTTGAACTGAAATATATTGTTCCGGGACTAATGATGGGAAGAATTATCAGCGTAGTGGCGGCCGCATTATTTGTTATGCAAATTATTTTGCTGTGGATGCAGAGTGATAAGTTTTATACATTTTTGGCAAAAAGCGATGCTGGTATAAATTTTTAACTTTGTCTACACCCTGCTGCTGTCGATAATACGACAGCATTTTATTTATGAAGGTTAGATAAACTTTTTCATAATAAACTTTTAATAATTTTTGCATACTGTGATTATAGATATGCCCACGCAAAAAGAATACAATGATATTGTGGTGAGAAAATCACGTTTTATTGCGTATACCCAAAACAGTGGGGCACACATCAAACAACGC
>CACYBZ010000006.1 GCA_902772795.1 uncultured Ruminococcus sp.
ACATAATCCGCCACTGCTTTTTCATAACGGCAGTTATGAATATCTGAAAGGCAGAACAGGTTTTGTGCTGGCAGGATTGAAACAGACGCATTATCAATCCAGAACGATACAATTAGCATATGGAGATGGTTTATTGCTTTATACTGACGGTGTTACGGAAGCAAAAAATAAAGACGAACAATTTTACGGCGAAACACGTTTGCAGGCATTATGCAACGGTATCGGCACTGCTGATGTACAGAATATCTGTGATACCGTATGCAGCGATGTCAACCGCTTTTCTGCGGGTTGCGAACAGGCTGACGATATGACAGTCCTTTCGGTTTGTTACTATGGCAACGCTGTTCCCTTTACCGTAAAACAACACTTTACGGCTACGCCTGATAAAACAAAAGAAGTTATCGGATTTGTCACCGAAACGCTGACATCGCAACAATGTTCTGACGTTATGATTAACCGCTTTCAGATTTGTACCGATGAGATTTTCAGTAATATTGTGAAATACGCCTATCCTGAAAAAACGGGAGAAGTCATTGTTGAACTGGAACTCTATGCGGAAAAAGCTGTAATACGTTTTACGGATTACGGTATACCGTTTGACCCTGTCAGCTTTGTGAATGACGAACTGACACTTTCAGCAAAACAGCGTAAGCCCGGGGGATTAGGTATATTCTTAGTAAAAAAACTCATGGATAAGGTAGAATATTTTTACCAGAATACAGAGAACCGTCTTATACTCACCTTAAATAAAATATAAACTGTTTTGCCCAAGACAAACTATAGCACTTCAAAATGTTTTTTGGCATAGAGATATAAATGCAAGCCACTCTGACAGAACATTTGTCAAAGTGGCTTTAATCCGTTAGGCAATATTCTCCAGTATGTCAAGTACCTTGAAAATCGGCAGATAAGCGTGGCTGTCTGCTGTCCGAAAGAATTATGATTACACGCTATTCGTTATTATTGATATCACAGTAATTTGTTTATCCTACAGGAACGAACGGTAATTCATACTTATCAACGATTGTACCCACATTATACGGATTGTTTCCATAACCTACAATATAGCGTTGTATCTGTACTGCGTCAGATAAACTTAGACCGTTACCGTCAACATCAGCCCCTTCAGCACTGAAATGACTTGTAGAAACCCCTAAAAGTTTTCGCTGAATGACAGTTACATCAGCAACGGTGACTTTTCCGTCACCATTGGCATCACCACGTACATAAGTACTGGCTGCTGAAACAGACAACGCCGTAATGCCTAAAATCATACCACAGCATACTGCTGTCATACAGAATTTTCTTAATTGTTTCACAAATATCTTCCTTTCTTTTTTACTGCTTTTAGCGAACGAATAATCCGAAAAATCCATGAACTACCCGTTATCTGAAACAACGGGCTTTCCTGTCTTCATAGCCTACTGATTCCACAGATATAAGTTACGGCTACACTATACCTGCTACTAAATGATAACATAAAACTTCCGTTTTGTAAACCTTAACTCACCATCTGAAAAAACGTAGGTTGAGGTTGATATTTTTCAAGAATATTTTTGTTTTTAATCTGCTGGTATAAACGGCAGTTCATAATCGTCCAAAGGAATTTCGGAAAATTCCGACGGAATTTCCTGTTTTTGGGGAGGTTGTGTGGATTTTTGGGTTGGTGCGGATTTTTCTGTCGCTGAGAACTTCGGTTGCTCCTGTTTTGTGGGGGACTGTGTGGATTTTTCTGTCGCTGAGGACTTCGGTTGCTCCTGTTTTGTGGAGGACTGTGTGGATTTTTCTGTCGCTACAGCTCCTTGCTGTTCCTGTTTTGTGTTGTCATTTTGCTTCGGAACAGTAGAATCCTGTGTTGATGGCTTACTGGTACTGCTGTTATTGTTACTGTCACTTTGCTTTTCACTACCGCTGTGGCTGTTGTTATTTTCAGCAGACGAAGTATTTTTTTTATTGTCGGTAACGGCTGATTTTGTCGTTTCGGAAGCAGATGAAGTTTCTTTTTCTGCAACAGTCATTTCTGTTGTCTGCGTTGAATTTATCGTTGTATCGGTTGCTGTTGCAGATTGTACACCGTTTTCTTTCTGATTGTTTTCACAACCGCATGAAGTCAGTGTTGCCGTACACAGAATAAGTACAGCTACTGTCAGTATCATTTGTTTCATAAATTATCCATCTTTCTTTCTGAACTATTTTACTTTTTATCTTCCCTGATAATTTCTGTGAACGAACCTATGCTCATCAGCACAGCGAGTAAAAAAGCGAAGTGGTCGCCTGAAGAGTTTTTTTACAAAAACTCTTCCTCCGAAAAATAAAAAGCTACAGGCACAAATATCCCTTGCATCTGTAACTTAAATGAACGGTTTTCAGATTCATAACTATTCTGCTTTCTGTTGATAAAGCACCAATCATATTTCCCCTTCTTGTCAAGCCGAATTTGAAACCTATATTCATTTTGATTATACAATAAATTTTTATCAAATACAAGTACACCAGTTTCCAAGTTTTAAAGAAATAAAAAAGTGAATTACTCTCCAAAAGGTGTAAAATAGTAAGTAGCCAAACAAACCTTTTGTGACCTGAAGGAAGTAATTCACATGAAAGCATTATACATCCGGACAAGTATTATAGGCAAGCTTAAAAAAGCATTTTTTGAAATATTTTCAGAAGAAGGCAGACATACAAAGGAA
>CACYBZ010000007.1 GCA_902772795.1 uncultured Ruminococcus sp.
AAAACCCATAGCCTCGGAAACTGATGCCCGTAAAATGAAATCCTCTGCAAGGTTGGGCGGATTAAAGGAAGCTCCCGCCTCTATAGGTGGTGAGTACTTCACTTTTGCAAAAGTATTGCCAACAAAGCTACTTTGCGTTATAATGTGATATGTATTTGTAGTTATCAACTTACATCTGACGATTTTAGGAGGACGACAAAAATGGAAAAAACCACCCAACTCTATGAAGGTAAAGCGAAAAAGGTATTTGCAACAGAGAACCCTGATTACTGTATCGTATCATACAAAGATGATGCCACAGCATTCAACGGACTGAAGAAGGGTACAATCGTAGGAAAAGGTGTTGTCAATAATAAGATGTCAAACTATCTTTGCAAGATGCTGGAAGAAAAAGGAATTCCGACACATTTTGTAGAAGAACTCAATGACCGTGATACAGTTGTCAAGAAAGTTCAGATTGTTCCTTTGGAAGTTATCGTAAGAAACAAGGCAGCAGGAAGTCTGTCGAAGCGTCTGGGACTGCCCGAAGGCACACCGATGAAAACAACGGTTCTGGAATTCTGTTACAAAGATGATGACCTTGGTGACCCTATCGTCAATGAATATCATATTCTTGCAGCGGAACTGGCTACAAAAGAAGAAGTAGACACTATCAGCAAGATGGCATTACAAATCAACGAAATTCTTTGTGATTTCTTCAGAAGCGTCAATATAGACCTTATCGACTTTAAACTGGAGTTCGGACGTTATAAGGGAAGTATTATTCTGGCAGACGAAATTTCTCCCGACACCTGTCGTTTCTGGGATATCCACACACAGGAAAAACTGGATAAAGACCGTTTCCGCAGAGATATGGGCGGAGTAGAAGAGGCTTATGCAGAGGTAATGAAACGTATCGGACTTGCCTGAGGAATGACAGACAACAAAAAGTCGTGAGGTGAAATAATTTGGGTTGTGAATTTGAGAAATTCTTTGATGAAAAACTTCACGAAGAATGTGGCGTATTCGGCATTTACGGTGACGGAAGCGTCAATCCGTCCTATGCGTGTTATAACGGATTACTGGCTTTACAGCACAGAGGGCAGGAAAGTTGCGGAATAGCGGTAAATGACAGCGGTGTTATCAAAGCACATAAGGATATGGGTCTTGTTTCAGAGGTGTTCAACAACAAGATTCTGGAGAAACTCAGCGGACAGAAAGCAATAGGGCATACCCGTTATTCGACAGCGGGAGGAAGTCTGCGTGAAAATTCCCAGCCGTTGGTCATGCGGTATAAGAAAGGTGTCATGGCAATCGCCCATAACGGAAACCTGACCAATGCGGTAGAGTTAAGGCGTGAACTGGAACACAGAGGGGCGATTTTTCAGACAACGATAGATTCGGAAGTCATTGCCTATATTGTGGCAAGAGAGAGAATAAAGACACATTCTGTAGAGGAAGCGGTAAAACGTACCATGTATCAGATAGAGGGAGCATATTCCCTGCTGGTAATGAGTCCCACAAAGATGATAGCTGCCCGTGACCCTTACGGATTCAAACCGCTTGTTATGGGAAAGATGGACGGGGCATATGTTTTCGCCAGTGAAACCTGTGCGTTGGACGCTTGCGGAGCGGAATTTGTCAGGGATATTGAACCTGGGGAAATTGTCGTTGCGGATAAAGACGGTATCCGTTCTCTGAAAGACCATTGCGGACAGAAGAAAGCCGTCTGTATTTTCGAGTACATCTATTTTGCCAGAACGGATTCGATTATTGACGGCATAGGCGTTTATGAAGCCAGAAAACAGGCAGGACGTATTCTGGCAAGGGAATTTCCTGTTGAAGCGGATCTGGTTATCGGCGTTCCCGAATCGGGAATAGATGCAGCGATAGGTTACAGTGAGCAGTCAGGAATTCCGTATGAAAAGGGCATTGTCAAGAACAACTACATTGGCAGAACCTTTATCAAACCCAGTCAGAAAGAGCGTTCCAGCAGTGTAAGAATAAAACTCAATCCGCTTATCACATCGGTAAAGGGAAAAAGAGTAGTTATGATAGATGATTCGATTGTCAGAGGGACAACCTGTGACAGAATTGTCAGAATGTTGCGTGAAGCAGGGGCGAAAGAAGTTCATCTGAGAATCAGTTCACCGCCGTTCATGTGGCCGTGCTACTATGGCATAGATATTCCGTCAAGGGAAGAACTCATTGCCTGCAACCACACCGTTGAGGAAATCGGAAAAATTGCGGGTGCAGATTCGATTGGTTTTCTGCCCGTGGAATGTCTTTCCGAAATGCTGATGGACAAATGCAGGGGCGGTTACTGTCACGGTTGCTTTACGGGTGACTATTCCGCACCGATTACGCAGAAAATGCTGGCAGGAAAAGAACGTGGCGGTCTGGGGATTTAAGGGCTACCGCCCTTAACAACCTGTTTCAAGGGCGTTGCCCTTGAAAATCCCACCAACTTTTGAAAAAGTTGGACAAAACTTTTCGGGAAAATTTGCGATAGCAAATTTTCACTGAACCATAACGGAGGTTTTTTCATGGCAAAAGATACCTATGAGTCACCGTTATCTTCAAGATACTGTGATAAAGAAATGAAATATATCTTTTCTCCTGACATGAAATTCAGAACATGGAGAAAATTATGGATAGCACTTGCAGAAACGGAAAAGGAACTGGGTTTACCGATTACGCAGGAACAGATTGACGAACTCAAGGCACATGCAGACGATATCAATTATGACGTTGCACAGGAACGGGAAAAACTGGTAAGACATGATGTCATGTCACACGTTTATGCCTACGGTGTGCAGTGTCCGAAAGCAAAGGGAATTATCCATCTGGGGGCAACCTCGTGTTATGTAGGGGATAATACCGACATCATCATTATGACGGAAGCGATGAAGCTTGTCCGTGACAAGCTGGTAACGGTAATCCGTCATTTGTCAGACTTTGCCGAAAAGTATAAGTCACTCCCGACACTTGGTTTTACCCATTTCCAGCCTGCACAGCCGACAACTGTCGGAAAACGTGCGACATTGTGGATTCAGGATTTGCTGATGGATCTGGAAGATGTGGAATATCAGCTTTCCAAAGCGAAGTTGCTCGGGTCTAAGGGAACAACGGGAACGCAGGCAAGTTTTCTGGAACTCTTTGAGGGCGACCATGAAAAATGCCGTGAACTCGACAGAAGAATTGCACAGAAAATGGGATATAACGGTTGTTTTGCCGTTTCGGGACAGACTTATTCCCGAAAACTGGATTTTCAGTTTTTGTCGGTACTCAGCGGTATTGCCCAGTCAGCCTCCAAGTTTTCCAACGACATCAGACTGTTACAGCATCTTAAAGAAGTGGAAGAACCTTTTGAGAAGAATCAGATTGGTTCATCGGCAATGGCTTACAAACGCAATCCCATGCGTTGCGAAAGAATTACGTCATTGTCAAGATATGTGATGTGCGATATTCTCAACCCGTCCATTACGGCAGGTACGCAGTGGTTTGAAAGAACGCTTGACGACAGTGCGAACAAGCGTATTAGTGTAGCAGAGGCCTTTCTGGGTGTTGACGCTGTGTTGAATCTGTATGCCAATGTTGCCGATGGTCTTGTCGTTTATGAAAAGGTTATCGAACAGAGATTACGCAAGGAACTGCCCTTTATGGCAACAGAAAATATCATGATGGACGCTGTCAAAAGAGGGGCAGACCGTCAGGTATTGCATGAAAGAATCAGAGTTCATTCCATGGAAGCATCAAGGGTTGTCAAGGCTGAGGGCGGAGAGAATGACCTGTTACAGAGAATTGCCGATGATGAGGCATTCGGCGTAACACTTGACGAACTGGTTTCCATCATTTCTCCCGAAAAATATGTGGGCAGAGCTCCCGAACAGACGGAGGAATTTTTACAGGAAATTGTCAGACCCGTTCTGGAAAAATACAGTAATGTTGCCACACAGAACGCAGAAATCAATGTATAAAAAGGTGTTGTCCGAAATCTGCCACAGCAGATTTCGCCTTTAAAGTTTCGGTCAAGCCTTTTCAAAGGCTTGTGGGGTTCAGGGGCAAAGCCCCTGACGGGGGTTCGGGGGCGGAGTCCCCGACCGACACACAAGAACACTAAAGGAGGATATAAAGAATGGTAAAAGCCATTGTAGGAGCCAACTGGGGCGATGAGGGTAAGGGAAAAATTACCGATGTGCTTGCTTCGGAATCGGATATTGTTATCCGTTTTCAGGGCGGAAGCAATGCAGGACATACCATAGTCAACAATTACGGTAAATTTGCACTCCATCAGTTGCCGTCAGGTGTGTTCCATAGCCACATCACCAACATTATCGGCAACGGTGTGGCACTCAGCGTAGAAAATTTTGTCAAGGAAATCAGTGAACTGGAAAGCAGAGGCGTACCTAAACCGAACATTCTTGTTTCTGACAGGGCTCAGATTGTCATGCCTTACCACATTGCTTTCGACTGCTATGAAGAAGAAAGACTGGGAAAACATTCATTCGGTTCAACAAAGAGCGGTATTGCACCGTTCTATGCGGACAAGTATTCCAAAATCGGTTTTCAGGTCAATGAACTCTATGATGACGTTGACACGCTGAAAGAAAAAATCAGAAGAGTGCTGGAAATCAAGAATGCCACATTGCAGAATCTCTACCACAAAGAAAGTGTTTCCGAACAGGAAATTTTTGATAAACTGATGGAATATAAAGAAATGCTTGCCCCTTATGTTGCCGATACCTTTTCTTATGTATACGATGCAGTAAGAGCAGGCAAGAATGTGTTGCTGGAGGGTCAGCTTGGTGCTTTGAAGGATACAGACTTTGGTATCTATCCGATGGTAACATCGTCCAACACTATTGCGGGATACGGTGCAGTAGGGGCAGGAGGCATACCGCCCTATGCAATCAAAGACATCATTACCGTTGTCAAAGCATATTCCAGTGCGGTAGGGGCAGGCGAATTTGTTTCCGAGATTTTCGGGGAAGAAGCTGACGAACTCCGCAGACGTGGCGGTGACGGCGGTGAGTACGGAGCAACCACAGGCAGACCGAGAAGAATGGGCTGGCTGGATCTGGTTGCTACCCGTTACGGCTGTCGTGTACAGGGAGCGACACAAGTAGCCTTTACCGTTCTGGACGTGCTGGGTTATCTTGACGAAATTCCCGTATGCGTTGCCTATGAACTTGACGGCGAAAGAATCGACTATTTCCCGTCAACCACCAAACTCAAAAGAGCAAAACCCGTTCTGGAAGTGCTGAAAGGCTGGAAGTGTGATATTTCAGGCATTACCAGATACGAGAATTTACCCGAGAACTGCCGTAAGTATATTGAATTTGCCGAAAAACATATTGGTGTACCGATAAAGATAGTTTCCAACGGTGCAAAGAGAGAAAACATCATCTACAGGTGAGATTATGAAGATAAAGAATGAAGCAATACTTGTTATGGACTTCGGCGGACAGTATACACAGCTCATTGCCAGACGTGTGCGTGAACAGAATGTTTACTGTGAAATCAAACCCTATAAAATTTCGGCTGAAGAAATCAGAAACAACGGCTATAAAGGCATTATTTTTTCAGGGGGTTCAAACAGCGTCTACGGTGAGAATTCTCCGAAATGCGACAAGGAAATTTTCAATCTGGGAATTCCCGTTTTAGGCATTTGCTATGGTGCACAAATCATGGCTTATCTCTGTGAGGGAGATGTTTCCGCTTCAGAAGTCCGTGAATACGGTAACACAGAAGTCAGTTTTGACAACAGCAGTCTTTTGTTTGACGGCGTTTCAGAAAAAAGCATCGTATGGATGAGTCATACCGACTACATTTCCCAGGCTCCTGACGGTTTTAAGATAACCGCTTATACGTCAGATTGTCCTGTTGCGTCCATGGAAAATCCCGAAAAGAAATTATATGCCGTACAGTTTCACCCTGAGGTACAGCATACCGTTGAGGGAAATCAGATGCTGAAGAATTTTCTTTTCCGTGTATGTCAGTGCAGTGGCGACTGGCAGATGTCCTCGTTTGTCAGCGAAACGGTGAAGGCACTCAAAGAGAAAATCGGTGACAAGAAAGTATTATGCGGATTGTCGGGCGGTGTGGATTCGTCCGTAGCAGCGGTACTTGTTCATAAAGCGGTAGGCAGACAGCTCACCTGTATTTTTGTTGACCATGGTATGTTGAGAAAAAATGAGGGTGACGAAGTCGAAAAAGTCTTTAAAGAACAGTTTGACATCAATCTTATCCGGGTAAATGCTCAGGAAAGATTTCTGGGAAAACTCAAAGGCGTTGACGACCCCGAACAAAAGCGTAAAATTATCGGTGAAGAATTTATCCGTGTTTTTGAAGAAGAAGCAAGAAAAATCGGTAAAGTAGATTTTCTTTGTCAGGGAACGATTTATCCCGACGTTGTCGAAAGCGGAACAGGCGAAGCGTCCGTTATCAAGAGTCACCACAACGTGGGCGGACTGCCTGAAAATGTAGACTTTGAAGATATTGTAGAGCCGTTGCGTGACCTTTTCAAAGACGAAGTCAGAAAAGCAGGTCTGGAACTGGGTATTCCCGAATTTCTGGTATGGCGGCAGCCTTTCCCGGGGCCGGGACTTGCCATAAGAGTAATGGGCGATATCACCGAGAGCAAACTTGACATTCTCAAAGATGCTGACGCTATTTTCAGAGAAGAAGTAGCCAAGGCAGGTCTGGAACGCAAAATCAACCAGTATTTTGCGGTATTCACAGGGGTAAAGAGTGTTGGTGTCATGGGTGACGGCAGAACATACGATTATACCATCGCTTTACGAGG
>CACYBZ010000008.1 GCA_902772795.1 uncultured Ruminococcus sp.
AATATAAATTATACTACCTTTTGTCCAACAAATGTCCAACAAAGGCGGAATTTTTCTGACTCGGATTGTAAACTTTTTGTAAAAAACAGAAATGCCCTTTTGTCACAGAAAAAATTTGTGAAAAGGGCATTGTCAGATGAAATTTTTTCCGACAGTGTATGTTTAAAGAATGTCAATATATTCGCCGTTGAGGGCTTTGTTCATACTTCTCACCGCACAGAATTTACCGCACATGGAACAGCTTTCCTCGATTTCAGGACTTCTGTCCTCTCTGATACGTTTTGCGGTGTCAGGGTCAATGGCACATTCCCACTGTTTTTCCCAGTCGAAAGTTCTTCTTGCGTCTGCCATCTGGTCATCAATATCTCTGGCATGCGGAATATGTTTGGCAATATCCGCAGCGTGTGCCGCAATTCTGGAAGCAATAATACCTTGTCTGACATCGTCTACATTGGGCAGGGCAAGATGTTCCGCCGGTGTGACATAGCAAAGAAAAGCTGCTCCTGACGCTGCGGCAACAGCACCGCCGATAGCTGAGGTAATATGGTCATATCCCGGAGCAATATCCGTGACAAGCGGCCCCAGTACATAAAACGGTGCTCCCATACAGATAGTCTGCTGTATTTTCATGTTTGCCTCAATCTGGTCAAGCGGAACGTGTCCGGGGCCTTCTACCATAACCTGCACATCTCTTGCCCATGCCCGTTTTGTCAGTTCGCCAAGACGTACCAGTTCTTCAATCTGACAAACGTCGCTTGCATCTGCCAGACAACCCGGACGACACGCATCACCCAGAGAAATTGTGACATCGTATTCCCGACAAATCTCCAGTATCTCATCAAAATGTTCATAAAACGGATTTTCTTCTCCCGTCATGCTCATCCATGCGAACACCAGCGAACCCCCACGGGAAACAATATTCATTTTTCTTTTGTGTTTCTTAATCTGTTCGATGGTTTTTCTGGTGATACCGCAGTGCAGGGTGACAAAGTCAACACCGTCTTCTGCGTGCAGACGGACAACATCAATAAAATCCTGTGCCGTCAGTGTTGCCAAATCCCTCTGATAATGAATCACACTGTCATATACGGGAACTGTACCAATCATTGCAGGACATTCACTGGTTAATTTTCTGCGGAAAGGCTGTGTGTTGCCGTGAGAAGAAAGATCCATAATTGCTTCTGCTCCCATATTGACTGCAGCCATTACCTTTTCCATTTCAATATCATAGTCCTTGCAATCCCTTGATACCCCAAGGTTGACATTGATTTTTGTACGCAACATCGACCCTACACCATTGGGGTCAATACATTTGTGCAGTCTGTTGGCACAGATTGCCACCTGTCCTTTAGCGACAAGTTCTCTGATTTCGTCTTCTGTACGATATTCCTTTTTGGCAACAGCTTTCATTTCAGGCGTGATAATTCCCATTCTTGCTGCTTCCATCTGTGTGTGATAACTGTTCATTTTTCATGGTTCCTTTCAAGCAAATATTATTTTTCGTCGGCAAAGCGACTTTGTAAATCAAACGCATGGTGAATCGGCCCGTTACCGTGTCCGAGGGCAAGCATGGCGGACAATGCTCCTGCAACATATGTCTTTGCCCGTTCTACCGCTACGTCAAGTGGAAAACCTTTCGCCAGATTAGCGGCAATGGCACTGGATAAGGTACAACCTGTTCCATGAGTGTTCTGCGTGTCTATGCGTTCCCCTCTGAACCACTTTGCCTTACCGTCATGGTACAGAAGGTCGTTGGCATCGTTGACGGAATGTCCGCCCTTAATCAGTACACTGCAACCATACCTGCTGATAATTTCGCAGGCTTGCAACATATCCTTTTCACTGCGGATAGTCATCTGTGCCAGCACTTCCGCTTCGGGGATATTCGGCGTAACCAGAGTAGCAACAGGAAAAAGAAGTGTTGTCATTGCCGTAACAGCGTTGTTCTGTGCCAGCGTTGCTCCGCTGGTAGCCACCATGACAGGGTCAACAACCACATTCTTTGCCTGATAGAAGCGTAACCGTTCAGCGATGACTTGTATGAGTTCCGCCGACAATACCATACCGATTTTCACTGCGTCAGGAAAAATATCCGTAAAAACAGCGTCAATCTGTTCTTTCAGGAACGCTGTGCTGACAGCGAAAATATCCGTAACACCACAGGTGTTCTGTGCCGTGAGAGCGGTTATTGCACTCATGGCATAGACTCCGTTCAATGTCATTGTTTTCAGGTCTGCTTGAATACCGGCGCCTCCGCAGGAATCACTTCCGGCGATTGATAATGCTGTTTTCATTACTGAATCTCCTTTTCGCATTATTTTTATTGTGCGACAAAAAGTGGTGCCCCCGATTTGCCACATACATCATCAGTCTGAATACCAGACCTCAAAGTTTCGGTCAAGCCTTTTTAAAGGCTTGTGGGGTTCAGGGGCAAAGCCCCTGATGGGATTTTTAAGGGCGAAGCCCTTAAACAACAATGCTTTCTGCCAGCTCCCGCAGAGCAACAGCCGAACGGCGGATATCCGCTGACTGGAACAGTGCCGAAACTACCGCTATACCACTTATCCGACTGCCTTTCAACTGCATGACATTTTCCTGACAGATTCCCCCGATAGCTACCGACGGTATCGACACAGAACAACAGATTTCCCTGAGTTTTTCTGTGGTGATTCGCAAAGCATTCTGCTTTGTCGGTGACGCAAACACCGCACCAACCCCCAGATAATCTGCACCGTCCCTTTCGGCTGACTGTGCCTGTTCTACGGTCTTTGCCGTTGCTCCGATAATCAGGTCTTTGCCTGCTTTGCGTCGGATTTCGGCTACCGACATATCCTCTGCACCGACATGAATACCGTCTGCACCGCTTTCTATGGCAACACGATAATTGTCATTGATAATCAGGGGAACGTGATAATGGTGACACAATGCCTTGATTTGCCGTGCTTCTGCAATGAATTTTTCTTCATCAAGGTGTTTTTCCCGAAGCTGTACAATGGTCACACCGCCCAGAATCGCCTGTTCTATCTGCCGATACAATGTGCAGACATCATTTTCTCCACGGTCGGTAACGGCATATAACCGCAACATTTCTTTTGTGAATTTCATATTATCTCTCCCTGAAATCGGCAAAATATTCACCGATATTCTCACAACACATTGCCCCGCTCATCACACAAACCCCGTCTGCTCCTGCCTGCAGAACCTCTCTGTAATGCTGTGCATGAATACCGCCAATCGCATAGACGGGAACATCGGCACACTGACAAATCCCTGTCAGAAAATCAAGTCCACGCCCCGATATTCCCTTTTTACAGTCCGTATCAAAAATATGTCCTGCTGTGATATAGGTACAACCTAGTTTCTGAGCCTCCACAGCGTCGCTGACACTGTGGCACGATGCACCAAGAATAGTAAACCACTTTCTTTCTTCCGTCGAAAGTATGCGGAGCAGAGGCAATGGCAGATGTAAAAAACGGTGGTTGAGTTGTCTTGCCACATTTGGGAAACTGTGCAGAATACAGCGTGTTCCGCTTTTCTGACAAATCCTGATGACTTCATCGGCAAGACATTGATATTCCGTTTCCGACAAATCCTTTTCCCGAAGTATGATGGCGGTGGGGTGTTGCGTGGCAATTTTCTCTATGCGTAAAAGAAAATCATCTTTACAGATTGTACGGTTGGTGACACATACTGTCTTACACATAAAGATAATCATTCAGAACGGGTTGCAGACCTTCTTCGGCAATATCCTTATACATCGTGTCCAGACTGCGGTTATCGTCAATGACAAACTGTTCATCGCCCTGTCTGCCGTCCGAATCCTTTCCGTTGTATTTTGTTTCGTGGTCGCCTATGCCCGTAGATACGCCTGCAGATATCTTTGTCGCTCCTATTCTGACAATACCGTTTCGGAATGTGGCACTCTCACGGGAAGACACCGTAATGCCCACATACGGCAGAAAAATACGATAGGCACAGATAATCTGACACAGTTGTTTTTCATGAACGTCCAGAGGATTTATCTGGTCATTGTTCACGATGGGACGCAATCTCGGACAGGAAAGCGACATTTCCGCATGGGGATATTTCCGCTGTAAGAAATACACGTGCAAAGCACTTGCCAGTGCGTCTTTACGGAAATCCGAAAGTCCCAGCAATGCCGAAAACGCTACACCACGCATACCGCCACGCAACGCTCTTTCCTGAGCGTCAAAACGATACGGCCATATCCGTTTATGTCCCATAAGATGTAATTCTTCATACCGTTTTGCGTCATACGTTTCCTGAAATACAGTAACATAGTCCGCACCACATTCATGAAGATAGCGGTATTCATCGGTATTGACAGGATAAATTTCCAGCCCCACCATACGGAAATATTTCCGTGCTAATCTGCACGCCTCACCGATATAGCTGACATCACTCATTGTACGGCTTTCACCCGTCAGTATCAGAATTTCTTCCATACCGCTTTCGGCAATGACTTTCATTTCATGTTCAATCTGTTCCATGTCCAGTTTCATACGTCTGATATTGTTATAACAGTTGAATCCGCAGTAGACACAGTAATTTTCGCAGTAATTGGCAATATACAGCGGTGTAAACAGATAGACGGTATTTCCGAAATGTCTGCTGGTTTCCTGACTTGCCCGTTGTGCCATCTGTTCCAGAAAAGGTTCGGCAGACGGAGATAACAATGCCTTGAAATCTTCTATCGTACAATGTTCATGTGCCAACGCCCTGCGGACATCTTTCGCCGTATATGCCGAACTGTCATAGCTGTTCATATGTGCCATGACTTTTTCGCAGACATCAGATTCAATTTTTTCCATTCCCTCCATATACTCCATATGGTTGGTTCGGAAAGAGGGGTCAGACTCCAGACGGTGTTTTTTTTCCAGTGCTTTCGGAGATAAATTTTCTGCATCAACAAAAAAATGATTTTCCATGGCTAATCTCCCATCAATTACGGAGAAATCCTGTCAGCGGGTCGGAAGCTGATGCACCACGTGTCAGTACTCTGCCCAGTCCTGACAGATAGGCTTTTCTGCCTGCTTCAATCGCCTGACGGAATGCTGATGCCATCATCGGCAAATCGCCTGCTGTTGCCAGTGCCGTATTTGCCATAATCGCCGACGCTCCCATTTCCATTGCCTCACAAGCCTGCGAGGGTCTGCCGATACCTGCGTCAACAATAATCGGAAGGTCTATTTCGTCAATCAGAATCTGAATAAATTCCTTTGTTGCCAGTCCCTTGTTGGAACCAATCGGGGACGCTAATGGCATAATGGTTGACGCTCCTGCATTGACCAGGTCACGGGCAACATTCAAATCAGGATACATATAGGGCATAACAATAAACCCTTCTTTAGCAAGAATTTCTGTTGCCCTGATGGTTTCACTGTTGTCAGGCAGAAGATACTTTGAGTCACGCATAATTTCCACCTTGACAAAATCACCGCAACCCAATGCCCTCGCCAGATGAGCAATACGGACAGCTTCTTCTGCTGTTCTTGCTCCACTGGTGTTGGGAAGTAACGTGATTCCCTCAGGAATAAAATCCAGAATATTTTCTTTTTCCTTGGTGTTGGTACGACGTACCGCCAGTGTGATAATTTCAGCACCCGCATATTTGATTGCCGACTCTACAAGATTCAGCGAATATTTTCCTGAACCCAGAATAAAACGGGACTGAAATTCATGTCCTCCGATAATCAGTTTATCGTCTTTTATGATAATCTCCTTCTTTCTTTACAGGGCGGATTCCTCCGCCAGAATACGCACAACCGTATGTGCCTGATGTGACGCACACAGCATGACACGGGACGAAATCAGACAGATACCTTCTTCGACATTGCTTGTTCCGTCACCGCAGAGATAGAAATGTGGTGTGATTTTTCTGGTCACTATGGTGTTGGGACTGCCCATTCCTGCCATACCTGACGCAGATACCACATACTTTTCGGGGAAAACCTCCAGCACGGTATTGACGAGCATGGCTTTGGCTTCCGCACGGTCGAATGCTTCACAGATGACATCAGCATTTTTCACCAGTTGTGCCACATTTTCGGCAGTGACGCAGACATCATGCAGTTCTGTATGGACATACGGTGCAATTTCTGCCAGATTGTTTGCTGTTGCTTCTGTCTTCGGCATACCTATCTGCGTGATTTTATACTGCTGACGGTGCAGATTGGTAATATCTACACGGTCATAATCAATTAAAATCAATCTGCCTACGCCTGCTCTGGCAAGAGCAATGGCAACAGTCGAACCCAGTCCGCCAAGACCGCATATGGCAACGGTGGACGAAGACAATTTTTCCTGTAATTTTTTTCCGTGACGTTTTGTCAGGGCTTTTATGACTTCTTCTTTTGTCGGAATCAATCTCAGCCACCTCCCACGAAACTTATCACTTCCATGACATCGCCGTCTTTGAGTACAGTCTGTGCATACTGTGCTTTCGGCAGAATTTCGCCGTTGAGTTCCACAACAATCCGTTCTGTGTTGCAGTCGGTTGTGGAAAGATAGCCAGTAACACTTGTTCCCTCAACGTCGTGAAGTTGTTTGCCGTTGATTGTCACCATAATATCAACCTCCTGAAAAAAAAATACGGGAAATTGCAGATTTGGCAAATTCCCGTAATACTTTTATAATTTGTTTCAAGTATCCCTACGTTGGCATTATCCAAATCAGGTTATCGGTCGAAGGGCAAACCTTCCTCTCAGCCTGTCTTACAAGCTCCCGTTCTTAGCGGAATACCGAAAAAATATTTCTTTTCCGTATCCTACGTCATTGTACATGATTTTCTGAAAGAATGCAAGTCTATCCGCCGATTTTATCGGAATATTCTGTGTCAGAACAAAATAAAATTGAGAAAACCGAAAATTCATTGACAGATTCTGTTGAGCGGTATATAATAACATATAAATAATTTTCTATATGTGTGGTGATCAAGATGGAACTGACAGACAAACAGATTGTGATTATCTTCAAGGCATTGTGTGACGAAAACAGAATCAGGATACTCCGCTTACTGCAAGGCGGAGAGCGTTGTGCCTGTAAATTGCTGGAAGAACTGCATTGCAGTCAGCCGACACTTTCCCATCATATGAAAATTCTCTGTGACAGCGGATTTGTCAACGGAAGAAAAGACGGAAAATGGATGTATTATTCTCTTTCGGAACAGGGAACACAGGTTGCGGTAGACTGTCTGAAAGAACTTATTTTGTGAAAAGGAAAAAACGGGTTCGTTTGTCAGAATAACTGCTGAGCCGTAGAAAATACGGCTTTTTTCATAGCTGATACATCGAACAATTTAAATATATCTATATAAAGAGGTGTTGTCATTGAAAGTGTGGGACTTTATTCAGGAAGAAATACTCGCCATGAAATGGCTGGAACGGCTGATTCATTCTTTGCTGACGTTCTGTGGTCTGGATACGGAAAGCCGAACAGGTGGCAGTATACAGTTCTTCATCTATGACATGATAAAAATCATGGTGTTGCTTGGTGTACTGATTTTCGTGATTTCCTATATTCAGAGTTATTTTCCTCCTGAAAGAACAAAAAAGATACTCGGACGTTTTCACGGTATCGGTGCAGACTGTCTTGCCGCATTGCTTGGTACGGTAACGCCGTTCTGTTCCTGTTCGTCCATTCCGTTGTTTATCGGCTTTACGGGTGCAGGACTTCCACTCGGTGT
>CACYBZ010000009.1 GCA_902772795.1 uncultured Ruminococcus sp.
AAGGAAGTGATTTTGCATTATGCTGAAACTGATTAATGCTCTGCAATCGGCTGACGATGAATATCTCATTGCGTTGAGTAACAAAGGTACCGTCAAGCGTTCCTATAAAGATTTGAACAATACGGAAATTTCCGCTGAATATCTTGAAGATTCCGTCTGTGTCAGCGTGTCAGACGAAAAATGTACGATTGTTCCCACACTCGCCGAAAGTAAATGTACTTGTCCGTCAAGAAGTATCTGCCGTCATATTGTCACCGCCATTCTCTGGCTGAAAAACAACTTTACAGAAACATCTGACGACAGTTCCCAGCCTGCGGATACTGCCAAACCGCAGGAAACACAGGAAACATCACAAACGGAAGAATCTTCACAGACTACAGAAAATCCGCTGCCACAAAACCTGACTGATGAACTTTCCTGTTTTCCACTCAAGGAAATTCAGAAAGCCATGAAAAAACGTTACTACAATGCCTTTATTGAAAAAGCCGAAAAGGGTATTTTTCCCCACATGGAAGAACTGCGAATGGTAACCGTGGATATTCCCGAAGAAAATGTCATTGTCAAATTAATCAATCCGTTGGCATATTCTGCGTGTACCTGCCACAGCAAAGACCTTTGCCGTCACAAAGCAACCGCTATTCTGACATGGCAGTTAAAACACGGTATTGTTACTCTCGAAAATATCAGACCGAATGACGAAAAAAATCTCAATCTTGACATTCAGCATATCCATGACACCGCTACCTATACCTATGCGTTTCTGGGAGATATTCTTGCCAATGGTCTGGTACGAATTTCCGATGACATCGTGGAAAATACCGAAAGTGTAGCGGTAATGTGTCACAATGCCCGTCTGGCGGACTGTGAAAGAATGACAAGAGAAATCAAGAACCGTCTGCAAGCCTATGTTCTTCACCAACCCGAATTCAAAGCGGAATCCCTGTTTTCACTGATTATTGAAAACCTGCTGTTACTCGAAAAAATCATTCACACTGATGTTCCCGAAACATTAAACAATTATCTGGGAGAATTCAAAAGTTCCTATGAACTCTTTGACAGTATTGAAATTATTCCGATTGCCTGGCGAAAATTTTCATCTGTTGCAGGATACAAAGGGGAAATCTATTACTTCATCAATAAAGATACCCAGTCCGAAAACAGATATCTGACTTATTCGGATATCCGTCCTGATTTTTACGAAAACACACGGAAAAAAGGATTATCGCAAGCCCCGTGGGGACTGTTCGGAACTGTTCGGGAAATTGCCAAATCGGAACTCCGTCTGAAACTGCCCCGATTGTCAGGCGGTAAGATTTCCGCTTCCAACGAAACTTCTGCCACTATTATCAATAAAGTCAGTTTCAATCAGAAAGCCGTCTATGACAATATCTATACGGACTTTGCCCGAATGGTCTGCGATATCTTTTCGGAAAAGGCAAAATCTGACAATGAAACCGACCATCTTGTTATGTTTGTTATCAAGAAATGTGTACGTTCGGAATTCAACGACATTCAACAGACACAAAATATCGTTGTGGAAGATGAATTCAACCATATTATCACTATTCGGGCAACTTATTCCGCTGACAACAAAGAATTCATTCAACAGCTGATTACACTCGGCGAAGCTATGCTTAAAGACACCAACAGACTTCTGTTTCAAAAACAGTTTGTGATTTTCGGCAGTATCTATATGGAAGACGGTCAGGCGTTTGTCTATCCCATAGCGGTATTTGATAATATCCGCTGTAAAAACAATGTCAGTTATGAAAATTCACCGTCAGAAACGGCTTATCTCAAACACAGTGAATATTTCTTTGCGTTCTTTAAGGAAATACAACATATGCTGTGTGATATCATTCAATGCGGTATCAACTCTTTTGATTTGTACAATCAGATTGAAGATTATGCGTCGGAAAGTCAGAAAATCGGGTTGCTGATTCTTTCCCAAAAACTGACAACACTTTATGACATACTGAAAGCCAAAAATCACAGTGTCCGAAAAGATAGTTCTGCGGTTATCCCGTTGATTTGCGACATTTACTGTTATGTTTCCGTAGGTCAGCAGAAAACAGAGCTCGGTATTGCCTTAGAAAATTTAAATCAGAAGGAGAAAGATATATCATGAATTTACTTGCCAACAATTCGGGAAAAGACTTGGAAATGCAGAAACTGATACTTGATTCTCTTACACAGGGCTTATCCCCCACAGAATCTGAAACCGCTGAAAAATTCTTTGATTTTTCCAAAGAAATGAATATCAGCTTACTTGACGGTCTGACATTCAGAGAAACAAAATTTTTCCGAACAGACAAAATATCATCTGTATTTCGTTCACTCAATCTTTATCAGAAAATTACCGAAATAACCGTTAAATATGCCGACAGATACATATTATTTTTGGATAAGATTTTCTGTAATTGTATGTTTACCTTGTTTACCAATTATTTTTATTACAGCAGTGCAATCGAACTCAGTGACACGTCATTTGGAAAATATATTCTCCATGCCTTGAAACAGTGCTACAGTGAGGAAGAAATTGAGAAAAAGACGCTTTCTTACCATATAGAAACTACATTCAATGTACATTCCAACAATTTTTACTATTCGCCACAGTTTGTCAAAACTGCACAGGAAAGACCAGAAGTTTTACTTGATGTCGCCGATAATTATTGTTACGGCAACAGTTCAAAGGCGAAAATGAGTGTCTATGCGTTGTTGCTGGCTTATGACAACGGCACATTATCCCGAAATGACATCGCAAAAATGGAAGATTATCTTTTTGCCAAAATTAAAGAATCTTCATTTTTTACCAAAAACGATGTTGCCATGACATTAGCTTTTTTATCCGTTCGTGATAAAGAGAAACTTTCCGTTAAAGAAAAAATTTATTCCGCTATTGCCCCCGACAGCAACGACAAAATCCGAAAATATCTTACCGAAAACATCAAGGGCAATGAACATAAATTTATACGGGCATTGTTCTACAAATTACCACTGGGCTATCTGAATAACCATATCGAAAAGCTGTTTTCTATTATTGGTGACGATAAAGAAACGATTTTCAGATGTACAAAAACAAGTCTGTTACACGCTTTTATGGGAAATTACAGCAATCCTAAAACCAATGCCGATATAGTTTTACGTTATATCTGTAAACATTATCCCGAACAATTCGCCAAAACAATGAAATCCGAAGACGAAATTATGGATTCTTATATTTCTCATATATGGGACAAACACGCTTTCAAATATTACGGCGATATGTACGAAATGGCAGAAAAGGAAAATCCGCAGTTAATCAGTGACTATCATCTTAATTTAAAGGAGGATATTTTGAACTTTGTTATTTTATCCGAAAAGAAATTATCAGATGTTGCCCAAACCGAAATAGCAGAGTATCTCAGCGGAAAAGCAGATATTTCTGTTTTGGAACCTTTTTTTAAGACTTACAATCATCTTGCCAAGAATTATCATAACGATAATCACAATTTTGATTCCGCTAACAGACTTGTCCGTTTTTATATGAATATAAATTCCGATTTTAAAAACCGTTACTATGCCCTGAAAGTATTGCAATATCCTGAAAAAATAGTTTCTCTTATGCGTTGGGATAGTGAAAAAGATGAAGTTTTGAACAGTGTGGTAAAAGCATTACTCACTGAAAAAATCCCTGTGGAATATCAGTTTAAATTTTATGATATTTTCTACAACGATTACAATATTGATAAACCCAAAGTAGAAAAAATCATTGCCAATGGTATGGTAGCGTATCATAAGAGTTATGGTACAGACTATGACAGTTATTGTCCTACAGGCAGTGTACTGGCAAGAAAAACCTATGTAATGTATCTCGGACAGACCAATACAGACGGCTGTAACAATGAAAAGATTTTAGCATTATGCGGTGACACATCAAAAGAAGTCAAAAAAGCGTTGTGGCATGTTATGTCGCTGGATAAATCTTTTGAAAGTGCTGTAAAAGAAATGCTCACCGCCAAAAAAATTGCGATGAGAGAATTAGCTGTTGATGTGTTAGGCAGCTGGGGTACTGACAATTACAAGGATTTGCTGAATGACGTACTTCAAAACGAGAAAAGTGCAAAATTAGCGGATAAAATCAGAGAATTGTTATCGGTTGAAAAAAGTGAAGAAGACGCACAGGAAGGCTTCTGGATAGAGGATTTCATCAAAGACCATCTCAGAGGCGGAAAAATCAACAAAGTGTTATGGTTGTACCAAACGCCGAACAAAGAAGTACATTTCAAAGATGGAACAGTTGCCGATGAACGCTATTTAAAATCTACTTTGGTAAATTATGCGGATATGCAACAAAATGGAAAATTTTATGTCAATTCATATGTACAGTCAATGACAGAAAAACTTGTAGAAAGTGAACTGAATGATTTCGCAGCAGATATTTTTTCCAAATGGCTTGCTGACGGGGCAGACACGAAAAAGAAATGGGTATTGTATTATTCATCAGTTCACGGCGGAAATGCGATTGTCGATGTATTTTTGAAAAATATCAAAACGTGGGCAGAAAATATGCGTGGAGCAATAGCGGCAGAAGCCGTAAAAGCATTGGCAATGCAAGGCAGTTCCTATGCGTTGATGGCAGTTGACAATATGGCTCATAAATTCAAGCAGAAACAGGTAAGAAATGCGGCTGTACAGGCTCTGGACAATGTTGCAGAACAGTTAGGCATTACGGCTGACGAATTGGGCGACAGAATTGTTCCTGACCTGGGCTTTGGCGAAAACAGAGAACGTATCTTTGATTACGGCTCACGACAGTTCAAAGTCTATCTGACACCTGCTCTTGAACTGGAAGTATTCGGTGAAAATGACAAAAAATTGAAAACCATTCCTGCACCGTCCAAAAAAGACGATGAAGAAACGGCAAAGCAGTCCAACGCAGAATTCAAACAGATGAAAAAGCAGTTGAAAAATGTCATTTCCATACAAAAAGCAAGACTGGAGACCGCTTTACTGGCTGACAGACGCTGGAAAAAAGAAGACTGGGAAAAACTTTTCGTCAAAAATCCTGTTATGCACAGTTTCGCCATAGGTCTGGTATGGTGTGCTTACAATTCGGAAAATGACTGTCTGGGAACATTCCGTTATATGGAAGACGGTTCATTCAATACAGTCGATGAAGATGAATTTGAACTGGAAGAAAACTGTACAATAGGACT
>CACYBZ010000010.1 GCA_902772795.1 uncultured Ruminococcus sp.
TATAGGAAATAATCCGAACGAAGTGAGCCATAAAAGTTTTTGTCTGACTTTTTTCAAAAAGTCAGTGGGGTCAAGGGGCAACGCCCCTTGGCAGGATTTTTAAGGGCGAAGCCCTTAAACTGTTAATTCTGATGTGGCAGTTTCAGTACCTGACGCTGTGTTTTTCTTTGACGACTTTTTCGGTTTCTTTCCTTTCGCCAGAGCAATATCCAGAACTTCCCCGATATGCGTAACACTTCTGAACTCCACCGCTTCCTTTACCACGGGGTCAACTTCATAAAGGTCGGGTACGTTATCCTCCGGAATAATCACTGTCTTGACACCCACACGATAGGCTGCCATCGTCTTTTCTTTCAATCCACCTATAGGCAGTACACGACCTCTCAATGTGATTTCTCCTGTCATGGCAACGTCCTGCCTGACAGGAATATCGGTCAATGCGGAAATAATGGCTGTCGTCATGGTAATTCCCGCTGAGGGTCCGTCTTTCGGTACAGCACCTTCGGGAGCGTGTATGTGAATGTCTTTCTTTTTGTAAAATTCACTGTCAAACTTATATTTCTCTGCCATGCCTCTGGCACAGCTTAATGCAATTTTAGCGGATTCCTTCATAACATCGCCCAGTGAACCTGTCAGTTCTATTTTTCCTGTACCGTCCAGCAAAGCGACTTCTATCGGCAAGGTTGTTCCCCCTACCGATGTCCATGCCAGACCGTTGACAATACCTACCATGTCTTCTTCTTCAATCGTTTCGGGCTTGTATTTCCTTGGTCCTAAAAATTCTTCTATGTTTTTCAACGTAACGGAAATTTTATAATTTTCGTCCTCTACAATATGCACCGCTGTTTTTCGGAGCAGATCATTGATACGTCGTTCCAGATTTCTTACGCCTGCTTCTCTGGTATAACTGTCGATAAGGTCATACATGGCATTTTTCGTGATTTTGAACTGCGTTGACTTGATTCCGCTGTTCTTGAGGGATTTCGGCACAAGATGTTTGCTGGCAATATTGAACTTCTCCTGACGGGTGTAGCTGTCAATCTGAATAATATCCATTCTGTCAATCAGGGGTTCGGGAATGGCGGAATAATCGTTGGCAGTGGCAATGAAAAATACCCGGCTTAAATCATAAGGTATGTCAATATAATGGTCGGTGAAAGCGTGATTCTGTTCACTGTCCAGCACTTCCAGCAAAGCAGAAGTAGGGTCGCCTTTATAGTCATTGCCCAGTTTATCAATTTCGTCAAGAATAATAACAGGGTTGGACGTTTCGGCTAATCTGATGGCGTTCATAATCCGTCCCGGCATAGACCCGATATAAGTACGTCTGTGTCCCCTGATTTCCGATTCGTCATGCACACCGCCCAACGCAATACGCTGACATTTACGGTTAATCGCCTTGGCTATGGATTGGGCAATAGATGTCTTGCCTACGCCCGGAGGGCCGACAAAACAAAGAATCTGTCCTTTGACATCAGGAGATAATTTTCTGATGGCCAGTGTTTCCAGAATACGGTCTTTGACTTTGGTCAGACCATAATGATTCTTTTCCAGTACGCTTTTCGCTTTTTTGATGTCGATGACTTCATCATCAAACGTATTCCACGGCAGTTCCAGACAAGTATCAAGATAAGTGTGAATAACATTGGCTTCCTGCGACCCGAACGGTAAAGCTGAAAGTCTGTCACATTCTTTCAGTAATACTTTCTCAATGCTTTTATCCAGTTTCAGCGATTTGATTTTGTCCATATATTCCTTGATGTCGGAATCGGGTTCTTCAACGCCGTTGAGTTCTTCCTCCAGCACTTTGAGCTGTTCTCTGAGATAATATTCACGCTGATGTTCGTCAATTTTTTCACGGGTCATTCTGTTGACGGATTCTTCAACTTCCAGTACGAAAGTTTCTTCAAGAACACTGTCAATCACTGTTTCCAGACGTTCTTCAACGTCTACCGCTTCCAGAATTTCCTGTTTCTCTTCATAGTCCATTCGGGTATTCCCTGCAATACAGTCACAGATTTTACCTGAATTCTTGGCAACCGCAATACGGTAGACAATGTCAGGCGGAAAATTCGGAACAAGAGCAATGTATTTTTCAAAAAGGTCTTTCAGCGAACGCACAAGGGCTTTTTCAACGGATTTATCCGCAACGGGAATATCTTCCAGTTTCTCAATTTCCGCTTTCAGAAAGTCATTTTTTCCTGTGGCTGACGTTCCCCCGATGATTCTGGCTCTGTATTTGCCCTCTATGACGATTCTGACAACATCTTCGGGTTGTCTGACAATCTGACGGATTTCCGCTACTGTACCGATTTCGTACAAATCACCGATGTCAGGGGCATCAACGTCCATTTCACGCTGGGCAACCACCAGAATTCTGCGGTCATGATTCATGGCGTTTTCCAGTGCCAATGCGGATATCTTTCTGCCCACATCAAAATGCACCAGCATTTCCGGAAATACCACCATGCCCCTGAGTGCCAGCACAGGTAATTCTTCTGTCTTGACGGTTTTGACTTTTTCTTCTTCTTGTATTTTTTCCATAAAATGCTCCTTTTAATATAAGGACTTCTGTTCCTTAACCAGCCTGCAAACTTCTTTGAAATTCTCAGGGAAAACAGAAAATAACATTAATGAAGGCTGTAACTCCATTCAGTTACAGCCTCTGATTTTCAGAACAGATTGGTTACTTCTCAATTATCGGATTTCTTTCTTTCCTGATTGCGTATAATCGTTACGATTGACGGGTCTTTGACGGTTTCCGCAGAAATAATGACTTTCTCTACAGTAACGTCGGACGGAATCGTAAACATCAAATCCATCAGTATATGCTCCATGATGGAACGCAATCCCCTCGCCCCTGTATTCTCTTCCTGTGCCTTTTCGGCAATTGCCTCCAACGCCTCTTTTTCAAATTCAAGGGTCACATTGTCAAGTGCAAAGATGTTCTGATACTGCTTGACAAGTGAGTTCTTCGGTTCGGTAAGAATTTTGATGAATCCCTCTTTATCTATCGCATTGAGATGGGTAATAACGGGAAGTCTGCCTATCAGTTCGGGAATTAACCCGTATTTGACGAGGTCATGCGGTATGATGTTTTTCATCCAGTCGGTTTCCTTGGCAAGCTGTCCTTTGGATTTTACGTCAGCACCGAAACCGATAGATGAACTGGAAATTCTTTTCTCCATCGTCCGTTCAAGACCGTCAAAAGCTCCTCCGCAGATAAAGAGAATGTCTTTGGTATTGATAGGAATACATTCCTGCTGAGGATGTTTTCTGCCTCCCTGTGGCGGAACATTCGCCACCGTTCCTTCAAGAATTTTAAGCAATGCCTGCTGTACCCCCTCCCCGCTGACATCTCGGGTAATTGAGGGGTTCTCTGACTTTCGGGAAATCTTGTCTATCTCATCAATATAGATAATTCCCTGTTCGGCACTCTTGATATCAAAGTCTGCCGCCTGTATCAGTCGCAGTAAGATGTTTTCCACGTCCTCACCGACATATCCCGCCTGTGTGAGTGTCGTGGCATCGGCAATGGCAAACGGTACATTGAGTATCTTCGCCAACGTCTGGGCTAAGAACGTCTTTCCTGTACCTGTCGGCCCGACCATCAGAACATTACTTTTGACAAAATCCTTGTCAGTACCTGTATTGTGTTTGATTCTTTTATAGTGGTTGTATACGGCTACACAAAGTGTTTTTTTAGCATCATCTTGCCCGACAACATATTCGTCAAGTCTGGCTTTTATCTGTTCAGGCTTGAGTAACTCTTCTTTTTGACTGAAATAGTCACTGTAATCCTTGTCAGACGCACTATCTCCGAGTATATCCTGACACTGTCTGACACACTGCTCACAAATAAACACCCCGTTGCCTTCGATTATCCGCCCGACCTGACTCTGCGTGCGGTTACAAAAAGAACAGCGTACTGTCTTTCTTTCAGCTTTGCCTGCCATACTACAACTCCTTTCCTGCTGAAAATGTTAACGGCTCTGCTATACAATATTATCGTTGCATAACCTTATCAATAAGACCATACTCACAGGCTTCCTGAGCAGACATGAAATTATCTCTGTCTGTATCTTTTTCGATAACTTCTATCGGCTGTCCTGTGTTGGCGGATAAAATACCGTTGAGTCTTCCTTTGATTCTGTCGATGTAGTTGGCGTGTATCATAATGTCGGACGCCTGTCCCTGAAATCCGCCTAAAGGCTGATGTATCATGATATCGGCATTGGGTAAAGCATAACGCTTTCCTTTTGTACCTGACGACAACAGAAATGCTCCCATACTTGCTGCCATACCCATACAAATCGTGGATACGTCACATTTGATATACTGCATGGTATCGTAAATCGACATTCCTGCCGTTACCGAACCGCCCGGACTGTTGATATAAAGGGAAATGTCCTTTGTCGGATCCTGACTTTCCAGATACAGAAGCTGTGCTACAACGATACTTGCCGATGCGTCATTGACTTCTCCTGTCAGCATGACAATTCTTTCCCCTAAAAGACGGGAAAATATATCGTATGAACGCTCTCCTCTGCTGGTCTGTTCGATGACATAGGGTACAAGATTGCTGTTGATGATATCCATTTGTAATCATTCCTTTCCAAAATATAGGCCATTTGGTAAGTCCCCGAAACTTTCGCCACGTTTGCCTCTTTTAATCATAGACGGATTTGACGATAATTATTCACCGAAAAATAATTATGATTTATTGGCTCTTTCTTTGACAAAGTTCATTGCCTTGTCTACGGCAATATCTTTCTTGAGTCCCTCTGTCGGAATAGCTTCTTTGACTTTGTCAACTTCCATTTTATAAGCTTCTGCCAGTTTATCATATTCGGCATTCAGTTCTTCTTCGCTGACTTCGTTGAAGCCCTGCTTCTCAGCGATTTTTTCCAAAGCCAGTCTTAATTTGACTCTCTTTTCTGCCTGCGGTCTGTAGGTTTCCAGTATACTTTCCTTTGTCATTCCGAAATACCTGATATAGGTTTCCAGATCCATGCCCTGTGAACGCAGACGCATATCGAAATCTCTCAGCATATCGTTTGCTGCATTATCATACATGACTTCGGGAATTTCAGCCTGTACCAGTTCGCAGAGTTTCTCAATAAGCTGATTTTCCATATCGCTGTCACATTCCTTCTGCAATCTTTCAGCGATGGTTGCTTTCAATTCTTCTTTATATTCGTCAAGGGTTTCCTTGTCGCTTACGTCTTTGACAAATTCATCGTCAACTTCGGGAAGCTCCTTGGCTTTGATTTCGTGCAATGTGATTTTGAACTCGCTCGCTTTTCCCTTGAGATTCTCTGCCTGATAGTCTTCGGGGAAAGTTACGTTAATCGAAAATTCTTCGCCTGTGTTGTGTCCCTCAACCTGCTCCTCAAAACCGGGAATGAACTGTCCGCTGCCCAGTGTCAGATTAAAGTTCTCTGCTTTTCCGCCGTCAAATGCTTCGCCGTCTACAAAACCTTCAAAGTCGATGACAACGGTGTCGCCGTTCTGTGCGGGTCTGTCTTCTACAGTAACCATTCTGCTGTTTCTGTCTCTTACTTTCTCGATTTCTTCGTTAATCAGTTCTTCTGTGACTTCGGTAGGCTTCAGTACAACACTGATTCCTTCGTAATCATTGATATCTACTTCTTCAGGTCTGACGAATACGACTGCTTTGAAACGCAATCCTTCTTTGCCGACTTCCTCTACTTCAACGCTGTCAACACCGACAACATCAAGTTTTGCCTCGTCAATCGCATCGGTAAGGGCTGACGGATAAAGATTCTTGATAGCATCATCGTAAAAAACATCTTCACCATACATTTTTTCTATGATAGCCTTAGGGGCTTTTCCTTTACGGAAACCGGGAATATTGATTTTCTTGACTTCCTTACGGTAAACTCTGGTGACTTCATCGTTGAATACTTTTCCCTCAACCTCAACGACGACTTCATATTTGTTCGTATCTGCTTTATTTGTAGATTTCAAACTCATTTCTATTTCCTCCTGAAATATGCTAAGTGTTGTCCATTATAACATAACAAATTTTTTTTTTCCATAGCTAATTATGAAAAAATTGTAAAATTATGA
>CACYBZ010000011.1 GCA_902772795.1 uncultured Ruminococcus sp.
TATTATAACACAAACAATCTGTTTTTCATATACTTTATTTGTTAAAATTTTCTTAACATTTTTTGTCTATATTGACATTATCCATAAATTTAGTATGTATTCTAAATAAATTGTTTTTGATGAAGGACGTGCTTTGATGTTGAAAGGTATTGCTTATTGTGTAGGTGTAGGGTGTGGTGACCCTGAACTGATGACGCTCAAGGCGTTAAGGGTTATTCGTGAAAACAGAGTAATTGCCGTAGTGGGTGAAAATTATCAGAATGCATTGGCATATAAAATTGCCCTGCAGAATGTACCTCAACTGCCACAGAAAGAAATTCTTGCGTTGCCTATGCCGATGACCAAACAGACTGATGTTATCCGAAAATATCAGCAACAAAATACTTGTCGGATAGAAAGTTATCTGGACAAAGGAGAAAATGTTGTTGCTCTGACCTTAGGCGACCCGTCCGTCTACTCATCATTGCACTATCTGCGGAAAATGTTGCTGGAACATAACTATCCTGTGCAGACAATCAGCGGTGTTACTTCATTTTGTGAAGTAGCAAATACATTGAATATTCCGCTGTCACAATGGGACGGTGAAATCCATATTCTTCCTGCTCTGTATCAGAAATCTTTTACGGACTTTCCAAAAGGAACACTTGTATTGATGAAAGCTTCTGAAAATGTTGCTCTGCTGAAACAATACATCAGGGCAAACGGTCTTTCTGCATGGGCAGTCGAACACTGTGGCATGGAAAAACAGAAAATTCATTATGGCGTGGATAATATTCCTGACAAACTCCCCTATTTTACCATCATCATTGTCCAGTCAGAAGCTCCGTTCCTGAACCCCACAAATCTCCCCAAAGATTGACTGAAACTTTTCTCCCGAAATTTGCCACAGCAAATTTCGGGAGGAAAACAGCATAAATATCCGTATTCCGACGGATAAAAAATATCCTCTGAAAAGCATGGTTTCAGAGGATATCACAAATAATTCAGGCTGTCAGTTTTTCCAGACTTGCCAGTCTGACAGCCACACAGAACAGATTCATTGCCATTTCCAGTTCTTCAACAGGCGGAAGTGTGGGGGCTAAACGAATATTACTGTCTTTAGGGTCTTTGCCGTAAGGGAAAGTTGCTCCTGCACTTGTCAGCACAACACCTGCATTCTTACAAAGCTCAACAACTCTTTTGGCACAGCCCTCAAGAACATCAACGCTGACAAAGTATCCGCCGTTAGGTTTGACCCAGTGAGCAATTCCCAGACTGCCAAGCTCATTTTCCAGTTTATTCACAACTGCATTGAAACGGGGTTCAAGAACAGCTCTGTGTTTCTGCATATGTTCCATAAGACCTTCATAACTGCCGAAAAATTTGACATGACGCAACATATTGATTTTATCGTAGCCGATTGTCTGAACTGAATATTTCTTTCTGAAGAAATTCATATTATTTTCGGAACAAGCCATACAGGCAACACCTGCACCGGGGAACGTGATTTTCGATGTGGAAGTGAACATAATCGGCAAATCCTCATTACCGCATTTTTTACATTCGTCCATAAGATTCAATAATGTGTCACTGTTTTCGGAAATATCATGAATAACATAGGCGTTATCCCACATAATTCTGAAATCCTTGGCAAGCGGTTTCAGACGGGCAAAACGTCTGACAACTTCATCAGAGTAAGTAATGCCCTGCGGATTGGAGTACTTGGGCACGCACCATATACCTTTGATAGTGTCGTCCTGACTGACAAGCTGTTCAATCATATCCATATCGGGGCCGTCACTTTTCATGGGAATGGTAATCATTTCAAAACCGAAATACTGCGTAATAGCGAAATGTCTGTCATATCCGGGAGCAGGACAAAGCCATTTGATTTTATCCAGCCTAGCCCACGGCGTACCACCACAGACATTGGCAGTCATCATGGTGGAAACAGTATCAAACATCATGTTCAGACTGGAGTTACCCCCTACCATGACTTCATTTTTGTCTACACCAAGAATTCTGGCAAAAATTCTTCTCATTTCGGGAATACCTTCAAGACTGCCGTAGTTTCGGCAATCAAGACCTGCCAGTGTACGGCAGTCTTCATTGGAAATAACCGTCGTCAGTAATCCCTCTGACAAATCCAGCTGAGCACTGCCGGGCTTGCCTCTTGACATATCCAGCTGTAAATCCATGCTTTTGTATTGTTCATAGGCTTCTTTCATCTTTTTCAGTTCAACGTCAAGTTCTTCCTTTGACATTTCAAGATAACTCATTATATTCAAATCCTTTCAGACAAATACATTGATTTCTAAAACAACATTGTAATATAAAAACATAAAAAATGCAAGTTTAAATTTCATTTCTTGCATTTTTTGTAATTTACAACAAGTATTCTCTTTTTTAAAGACAATATTGTTAAATATGTCAGAACAAACCCTGACAACGTCATGGTATTCTGAAAAAGAAATTCTGTGCTACTGAGAAAAAAACATGATACACACAACAGCTGTTGATTTTTACGGACAGATTGACAAATGAGGACTGATTTGCCAGAATTCACCCTGTACAGGAATAAAAAAAGTGTATGTCAAAAAAAAACAAACTTTTTATTCTTAAAAGTGTTGCAATTTCAAAAAATTTTGTGTAAAATGGATATCATAGAAATAATGGACTGCTATGCATTCGGATTTTTGTTAAAAATTAAGGCAGTCACAGACAAAAACAGATATTTCTTCTGTCAGACAGAGTTTTTCGCAAATATAAAATGAAATTGTGAGGTAGGTTATTATGTCAAACAGATTGTTTCAGGGTGTCATTCACCAGATGAAAGACGCAATAGACAGACCGATTGGTATTGTTGATGATACATCGGTGGTTATCGCTTGCAGTGAGCTTGGCAGAATAGGCGAAGTTATTGACAGTATCACAACGGATACATTGAATTCGACAGTACCGTTTGTGATAAACGGCTACACGTTTAAATCCTTTGGCACAGGCAACAACAGCGAATATGCGATTTTCGTGGAAGGTACGGACGACACCGCACAAAGATATGTACAGATTTTGTCGATATCTCTGGGCAGTATCAAGCAGTATTATGACGAAAAATACGACAGAGCAAACTTTATCAAGAATGTTATTCTTGACAATATTCTTCCGGGGGATATCTATCTGAAAGCCAGAGAACTGCGTTTCAACGCCGAAGTTTCCCGTGTATGTATGGTTATCAAGATTACATCAAAAACAGATATTTCCGCTTTTGACGTGATTCAGAACTTCTTTCCCGACAAGAGCAAGGATTTTGTTATCAGTATCAATGAACATGATATTGCCCTCGTCAAGGAAATCAAGGCAGGTATTGAGTCCAAAGACCTGGAAAAACTGGCAGGTTCTATTGTGGATACACTTTCCAGCGAATTCTATACGCATTGTACAGTAGGTATCGGTACAGTTGTCACAGGTGTCAAGGACTTGTCCCGTTCGTTCAAAGAAGCACAATCGGCATTGGAAGTCGGCAAAGTATTCGATACGGAACGTTCCATCATCAGTTATGATAATCTCGGCATCGCCAGACTGATTTATCAGTTGCCTATTACGCTCTGTGAAATGTTCCTCAAAGAAGTCTTTAAGAAAAGTTCTATTGAATCACTTGACCAGGAAACACTGTTCACCATTCAGAAATTCTTTGAAAACAGTCTGAATGTTTCGGAAACGTCAAGAAAACTGTTTGTACACCGAAACACCCTTGTTTACCGACTTGAGAAAATCAAGAAGCTGACGGGACTGGATTTAAGAGAATTTGAAGATGCTATTGTATTCAAAGTAGCGTTGATGGTTAAAAGATATCTGGTATCCAAGTCATCAAAATACTGATTGCCGTTTTAATGGAATTTTCGCCGATGTAGCTTATCAGAGTTACTCGGCGATTTTTACCGTTTACGAAAGAAAGAAAAATGGTTTCATTCATGGAAAAATCATAAATAAAAAGTCAGGCGGTGACAAAAACAATGATAGAATTCAGAAACGTATCTAAAACCTTTGAAGACAATGATGCACACGCACTCAATGACATTTCACTGAAAATTGAAGATGGGGAATTTGTCTTTATTGTCGGGGCATCAGGTGCAGGAAAAAGCACACTGCTGAAACTGATTATGCGGGAACAACTACCATCACAGGGAGATATTCTCATTGACGGACAGTATATCAACCGTATCCGACGAAGTAAAATACCTTATCTGCGAAGAAAACTGGGAATGGTCTATCAGGATTTCCGTCTGATAAGCAAAATGACCATCTTTGAAAATGTTGCCTTTGCCATGCGTGTAACAGATAAAAGTGATGCGGAAATCAATGAACGTGTTCCTCATGTTCTGAAACTGGTCGGATTACAGGATAAAATGAATTTCCGTCCAAGTCAGCTTTCCGGCGGTGAACAGCAAAGGGTCGGACTTGCCAGAGCCTTGGCAAACAAACCGAAAATTCTTATTGCCGACGAACCTACCGCCAACATTGACAATGACTTATCTTTGGAAATGATGAAGTTACTGAAAACAGTCAATGAAAGCGGAACAACTGTGTTGATTGTCACACATAACAAACAACTGGTCAATGATATCGGTGGCAGAGTAATCGAACTGGAAAAAGGCAGTATCCTCTACGACAGTAAACCAAAAGAAACGATTGATGATACCATTGTCAGCGACAGCAGTGTTTATGATAAACTGGTCGAAGAGGCACAGTCCGAAACGGATAATGATATCACCACAGAAGATGTGGGCGATTATGACGAACTGGTAGAACGGATAAAAAAGGAAATGCAATAAAAAGGGCGGTGTATGGTATTGATGAACCGTTTGCGATATCTCCTGAAAGAGGGACTGAAAGGCATATGGCATAATAAAGGAATGTCTTTGGCATCTATAGGCATTATGATGTGTTGTTTGTTACTCACAGGTGTAGCGGTACTGTTCAGCATGAATCTGACAGCACTCGTTGACAGGGCAGGAACGGAAAATGTTGTTGTCGTATTTCTTGATTACGACCTGGCAAAAGACAAGATAAAAAAAGTCGGTACGGAACTTAACAAGATAAAAAATGTTACTGATGTCCGTTTCTATTCCAAAGAAGAGGGAATCAGGGAATTCAGCGAAGCACTTGGCGACTTACAAAGCGAATTTCAGGGAAAAGACAATCCCTTACCTGATGCTTATAAAATCAGACTTTTTGATTTATCAAAATACGACAGCACAATGAAACAGATTGAAAAAATCAGCGGTGTACAGCGGATAAGTAACCGTGGCGGTGTTGCCAAAACCATTACAGAAATCAGTCGTATGGTAGCCAATATGGGATTATGGGTTATTTTCATCTTAGGACTGATTTCCATATTCATTGTTTCCACGTCCATAGGAACAACCATACATTCCCGACGTTTTGAAATCAGTATTATGAAATCGGTTGGTGCAACCAACGGATTTGTAAGAATACCGTTCATTGTGGAAGGAATAACACTGGGAGCCGTCGCAGGAATTTTCAGTGGCTTATTACTGAAATTCTTGTATGAAGGATTTTTACAGATTTTTCAAATGCAGTATATCAATAATGTAGAAGTGATCAGTTTTACTTCAGTGATGGGATATGTATTTCTTTTTATGATGATGACAGGTGTTTTACTGGGTACGTTGGGTGCAGTGGTATCGCTGGGAAAATATCTCAATCGTGAAGGAAATGAGATTCTGGGGTGGTGATAAAATTGAAACGAAAATTTTTGATTATGATTGCCGTAGCCATGATTTTTATGCAGACATTGACAATTTCCGTAATGTCGGACAACGCCACAGAAACAGACAGTACAGAACCCACCGAAAAAGTCACTGAAAAAGCGACAAGCAAACCCACAGAAAAGCTTACCGAAAAAATTACGGAAGTTCCTACTGAACCGCCGACGGTAGACAATTCTGCCCAGATAAAGAAAAAAGAACAGGAAATCCAACAACTGAAAACCAAAATTGCCAAACTGAATAAGCAGATTGAGAATAAAAAATTTGAAATTGCCCAGCTCAAGCAACAGATGGCTGATGCCAAAAACACCGTCAACGGACTGGACAGTATCATCAAGGACAGTAAAGAAAAACTCAAGGATCGTTTACGTGTTATCTATATGACAGGCGGTGCCAGTAGGATTGAAGTCATTTTAGGTGCGAAAACCTTTAATGACCTGATTAACAACATGGAATATGCTTCAATGATTGCCCAGCATGACAAGCAGATGATTGATACACTTTCACAAGATGTCAATATCACTAAGAAAGCACAGAAAGTGTTTGATAAATCCAAAGCACAACTGGAAACCGAAGCAGAAACATTGGAGAGTAAACGGTATGAATTGTTGGGTATGCTTAGTGAGAATGAGGATAAACTGCAATTTCTCTATGATGAACACGGCACAGTAAAAAACAATGTCAATGAAAAAAATAAAATCGAAGAGAAAATTCAGGATTACTACAACAAACAAAAAGCTACCGAAAAGTCCACTGAAAAGGCAACACA
>CACYBZ010000012.1 GCA_902772795.1 uncultured Ruminococcus sp.
TTCCATACACAGCAGGTAATCCGTCTGTTACGCAGTGTGGCGACCGTTATCAGCACATTAATGGCCATTCTGTTGTGCTGTATGCTGATATTCATTATTTCATCGACACTCATGCTGATGGTGGGAGGCGGAAGTTAATGCAGGAAGCAACGACATGGGCAAATACAATATGTATTGTTGTGGTGATATGTGCTTTATGTGAAATGATGTTGCCACAGGGGAATGTTGCCAAAGCATTTCATTTTGTGTTGGGAATGTTTCTGATTGTCGCCATACTGGTTCCTTTTTCAGACATGGTGAAATCAGGACTTCATTTCAAAGAAAAGTTTTCCTTGTCCGACAATGATGTCAGGCTTTCGGGAATGGACGATTTAAGTATCGCTTACGGAAAGTCAGTGATAGAAAATCTTGTTGCCGAAACGCTGGAAGAAAATCAGATGACATATAAAAAAATCACTGTGACTATGGATAGTTCAGAAGGAAAGTGCATAGATATGATAAAGGTAGACATTTGTACGGATATGACAGAACAAAGCCGATGGAAAGAGTATCAGCGGTGTGTAAAAGAAAAAACAGGTATTGTGCCTGTTGTCTGTGCGGAGTGAAACATGATGGAAGAAAACAGAAAATTTTTCGGAAAAATAAACGATTTCCTGAAAAATGTCAATACGGTAAAAGTCATTGTCTTGTGCGGTGTGCTGGGAATTCTGTGTATTTTGTTTTCGTCGCTGTTTTCACAGCGGAAAGCGGAAACGTCGCAGAATGATGAACCGAATCCGCAGGAAATCGCCTATGTGAGCCTGACACGCTATGAAAACGAACTTAAACAGAACTTAGCTGAAATCATATGCAGTATCAGCGGAGCAGGCAGTACCAAAGTCATGCTGACGATGGAAAGCACTGTCGAACAGGTATACGCCACTGACAAGAGCGTGACTCAGAAAGACAGCAACAATACAAGGCAGTCTGACACTGCAGACAATAAAGACCTTTCTACACAAAGCACCTATATTACCGTAGAACTTTCGGACGGTACACAGCAGACTGTACTCATCAAAGAAATTCAACCGAAAGTCAGAGGTGTTCTGGTGGTGTGTGAGGGAGGTGACAATGAGGTTGTCAAAGAAAAGGTGACAGATGCCGTAACCAAAATGCTGGATATATCATCATCAAAGGTAAGCGTTGCACCGCTTGCCAAATAAGGAGGAGCTTTTTATGAAAATCGGAAAGAAACAACTGATACTTACAGGACTGGTTCTGGCTTTGGGAACGGCAGTTTATCTCAACTGGCAGTTTTCGGTGAACAGCGACCTGCTTAAAGGAGCCGATACTGTAAGTGTTTCCAAGGAACTCGGACAGGCGGAATTTGTCAACACTTCCGTGAAAAGCAACGGCAAAGAGAAACCGACAGCAAAGCCGACCGAAAAACCGACACAGCACACGACACAACAGACAGAAGATACCGATACAACATCGGAAATAACGGTTGAAACCAATATGATTCCCAAGGAAGAAAGTACTGTTCCCGAAAAAACAACGACAGAACAACAGACACAGCCGTCAGAAAAAAAATCGGGAGAAGAATATTTTGCACAGGCAAAGCTCAACCGAAAACAAACGCAGGATAAAATTCTGGAAATGGCAAAAGATGTGCTGAAAGCGGTAGACAGCGATGAAAATGCCAAAGCACAGGCAATCCAGCAGGCAACGGAACTGGCATTGGTCATGGAACAGCAGGCAAATATCGAAAATCTCATCAATGCCAAAGGATTTTCGGAAAGCATGGTATTTATTCAGAATAATCAGTGTAGTGTGGTAGTCAGGGACGATGAACTGACATCGGAAGAAGCCATGATTATAAAGGATATTGTTACATCACAGTCCAAAGTAACCGCAGATAAAGTGAAGATTGTAGCAGTAGGTTAAAAAAACATCACTCCGTTTTAAAAATGGAGTGATGTTTTTATAGACGGCTTATGTTTTTTGGGGGCATGTAAGCTGACTGACGACAGCAAAGCAAGGTATGGGGGAATTGACATAATGCCGAAAAAAGGGCAGACGGCATTGCATGAACCGCAGAAGTTTGTTATAATTGTTTCAAAAAAGAATAGGGGTAAACAAAATGAACGAAAGCAAGTCACCTGACCGCCGTACACTGAAAACACAGAGAACTATACGCCATGCACTGGCAGAACTTTTGCAGGAAAAGGAGTTACGCAAAATAACTGTACAGGAAATTGTGGATAAAGCAGAAATCAGCCGTGTTACTTTCTACAAATATTATCTTGATATTTATGATCTTTATGACAAGCTTGAAAATGAAATGCTTCTCAATATGGGACTTATTGTGTTACAGCTTGCGGACGAATCGACAGATGAATTTTTTAAGGAACTGATAAGCTATATTTACGATAATCGTGTGATTTTTGGAATGATATTCAGTCCGAACGTTACCGGCAGGCTCAAAGACAAGTTAAGCAGACTCATTGAAGGAACGTTTCAGAAGATTTACAGCGAAAAACTTGGTGTTGCCATAGACAATGAAGAACTTATTTGTGTATGTTGTTACCGTTCAAATGGATTTCTTGCGATTATTCAGAGGTGGGTAAGAAACGGTTGCAAAGAATCCTGTGAGAGTATTATCAGGCCTGTTTCCGAACTTGATAAGAATATCGAGAGATATTTTTCAGAAAAACGTAAGTGAAGATTTTAACCTAAATGAGCAAGAAGTCCCCTGCCTCTAAGCGAAGCGTAGGCGGCGGGAGTATGTCACAATTCTTTTGGTTTAAGGGCGTTGCCCTTAAAAATCCTATCAGGGGCTTTGCCCCTGAACCCTACAAGCCTTTAAAAAGGCTTGACCGAAACTTTATTTTATGTACAGTAAAGCAATGTTTCTTATCTTTGTCATCATATACTTGAAAAATTGCAACCGCAATCCCAACGGCTTTGGACAGTGGATTAAGGTTGCAATTTTTCAGTAGAAAACTATAAGAAAATCCGAAAAAATGGCAATCCTGACCTGCTGGTTTCAGACGGTGGGCTGGAATTGCCAAAACGGATTTTTATTGCATTTTATCCCAAAATATGCCATTATTATCCATTTTTATAAAATTATCGATAAAAAACATATTGACTTTTCTTATAATATATGATAGAATCTGCAATAGATAGTAAATTTTGTTCTTGATTTGTAGGGTTGTCAGGACACTAAGTGTATTATATGCTAAGATGAGTATTTTAGAAAAGTAGTTGCATAGGGTATTTTTTCAGAAGTGTTAAGGAAATTGACAACAGAAAGGTTTTTATGGAAATAGAAAACATAGAAGATGTCTATAGAAGAGCCAGTTTGAATTGTAGTGTTTTGCGTTATGATGTTGTTCCTGGTGAATGCTGGCATCTGGAGTATATCGGCGTAAATTTTTTGCACAGTATTGAGAGTGAAAAGGCTTATTTTGCTTTGGATTATTCCGGGCTGAGTGAAGAGAATTATCAGAGGTTGCAGGATTATTTGTTGGACGGTTATGAAAGCAGGATTCATGACAGCTTTCGGCATATGATAGAATACTATAAGGCAAAGGTTATTGATTTTTCTGTAAAAAGAGAGGAAACCGGAGTATATAAAAATAGGTTTAATCTGAGAATTAATCACAGCAGTAATGACAATGATGAGCTGACAGGATTTTTTGATGTATGTGGATATCGGGAATTAGGACTCTGGTTGGTGAGGTTGTCTGAACATATTTGCAGTATTATTGATGGTGAGATTGATCCGATATTCGCTGTTGGTGTAGAAAGTGTCGGTTCAGAGATTTTAGCGTGCAAGTGCTATATGGGATTCTGGCCAAAGCTTATTATGGATGACTGGAAAGAGGCGTACTATCATCAGAATGATAGATTGATAATAGAACAGTTATTGTCAAGGCTGTCTTTGGGCGAAAAGGTAAAGCAGGATGTGTGTCAAGTGGTGACCTGTTGCATGAGAGAGGAATTCCATCTGGAATTCCTGGGGGTTGACTGTGACAAACTGGGAAACAAGAGTTATAAGATTTACTTTCGTATTCAGGTGGATTTTGATTTTGTTCAGTTTCTTAGCACGGTCAGCAGTCGTTTCGATGTTGCTTGCGGTGACAGTCTGTACCTATTGTATGAGAATGCTGTACAGAATGGGTACTATTTGGATGGTCTGGCAATTCACTTCAGTGGTAGTAGTATTACGAAGTTCCATTTGTACTTTAGAAAGGGTGAAAATTCTTGAACAGAAGTGATTCGTATGTATTACGAAAAATTGATACAGAATATTTTCTGGTTCCGTTCAAAAGAACGAGAAATGGGTTAAGAATTTTCAATTTTAATGAGATAGGTGCAGATCTGTGGAACAGCTGTGAAAATTTTGAAGATTCAGGTAGTTTAGTTAACTATATAGTGGATAAGTATGGTGTGGATATAGCAGTCGTGGAGAAGTTTGTAAGTCAGTTGTTGGGTCTGGAGATTATTGTGTAAAAGGTGGCATTCGGGTGGTCAGTTGTTCAGGGTTAAAGTCGAAATCAGCACAGTTTTTTTCAAAACAGAAATTTTATGGTAAGCATATTCCTTTAGACGGTTTGTTGGAATTGACGCATAAGTGCAATTTTCAGTGTGTTCATTGTTATGGCCGTGATGAAAGAGCAGTTGAAGACTTGTGCTATGAACAATGGGTCGATATATTCCGTCAGTTGGTTGTTTCAGGTTGTCTGAGTGTTATTTTTACCGGTGGAGAGGTATTGTGTCGTTCAGATTTCGCAGAACTGTACGTGCAGGCCAGAAAAATGGGACTGATGGTAGCGGTGTTTTCCAATGCTTCTCTGTTGACGGAGAGTATGACGAGGTTGTTTTATGAATATCCGTTGAGTTATTTTAGTACGACGATGTATGGTTTTTCGCCTGAAACATATAAGGCGGTTACGGGAAACGCTGAAAATTATCGGAAGTTCATGAATGGTTTATCTCTTCTGGAAAAATATGAGATACCAATTGAATTGAAAGCTGTTGCTATCAGAGAAAATTATCATGATATAAAGGATATTCATGATTTTGCTATGGAAAGAGGATATCCGTTCAGATGCTCAACCAACATCAGAAATACAAATGCAGGGGATAGTTTTCCTACGGGTCATGCGTTGTCAGCGGAGGAAGCCTTTCAGCTGGATTTGATGTTTCCGGAAAGGCTGGCATTCTGGAAAGGTGTTGCACAGAATCCTGAACCACAGCCTTATACGGATATGAGAAGGAGAAATCAGTTTAAGTATCTTTGTCATATTGGGGAGCAAAGTTTTGCAATAGATGCACAAGGCATGATTCATGCTTGTGCTGTGGATAGGGTTCATGGCTTTTCATTACTGGAGTATTCATTTGACGAGTGTTGGAACAAATGGTTGCCAGCGGTTGCCAGTGAAAAGGCACCGCCGAATTTTAAATGTATGACATGCCCTGATTTTCGGTACTGTGAACAATGTTCGGCAAGTATAGAATTGGAAGCCGGTGTAGCTATGTGTTTAAAGGACGAAAGATGCAGATTGGCAGAATTACGACATAATTGGTGCGATAGTTTTAAAAACGATTGAAGGCACTGTTTATGGTATATAAGTGTAGTAAGGAAGGGGGATTACAAAATGTTGGAGCTTGTTGTTATCGAGATGGAAGTTATGAATGTAGCTTATGGTCCTGAATACGGTTCAAGTGGTTGGTCAGCTTGCTGTTATAAGGATTAATGAAGATACTGTTATTTATAAATTCCGAAATTTTGTAAAGGGGGTCACTGCCGTTGTGAAAATAAGGCGGTGGCTCCGCTTTTTGTTTTGCGAGCAACGGCATCTGTTCCTGCGGAAGGTGTGATTCTGACAAAAACAAAAAAGTCTGTTCTGAGAAACAGACTTTTTTTAATAACCGATACGGCAGAAGAATTTGTTTTTCGGATTTGTTAGACGTTTTCAAACAGAGGTATCAGCAGTTGACGAAAAGCTGAACCCAGTATTTGGCTCCGTTTTTCTCGGCAACGCCCACACCCATACTTTTGAAATTGGGATTGAGAATATTGGCTTTGTGTCCTTTTGAATCCATCCAGAGTTTGACGACATCTTTCGGAGTGGGAGAACCCATGGCAATATTTTCACCCGAATAAGTGGAACGTACACCATACTCAGAAAGAACTGTAAAACATTCTTTACCGTTGGGACGTGTATGTGAAAATTTCTGTGTAATTTCTTTGGCTCTTTTATTGGCGGCACTGCATACTTTAGTATTCTTGCTGAGTTTTTTCAGCCCACGCTTTTCCCTTTCGACATTGACAAGGCGGATAACTTCATTGACATAAGCATCATTCTGCGATATTACCGTAATTTTACAGGTTGCGGTTTTTCCGTTGGCAGTTCTTACGGTAATCGTAGCCGTTCCTTTTTTTACGCCGGTTACCGTACCGCTGGCACTGACAGTGGCAACTTTTTTATTACTGCTGCTCCATGTCAGTTTTGTGGTCGCTTTGGCAGGAGTAAGTGTAGCTTTCAGTGTTATTTTTTTGCCGACGACAAGATTAGCTGACGTTTTGTTAAGACTGACTTTTGTCGGTGACTGTTTTGCTGCAGCATTGACAGACTGAGATTGTACAACAGCGGTTGATGGTGTTTTTGATGTTTCCGCCGCTAAAGAAGTCAGTGTAACGCTTTGTGCCATAATCAGAACTAACGCAATACAAGTACCTTTTTGTAAAAATCCCATAATAATACATCTCCCTGTTTTATTTATAATGATATCGTGGTTACCTCGGAATAACCTGCTTTTATTATACAATAAATTTGATGAAATGTAAATTATTTCGGACTTATCTGATGAAAAAAAACAGAGGGAAATTTTGAATATTTTTAACAAATTGTGAATAAATAATAAAAAAATCAGGAGATTATGTGACAAAGGGAGGGTACATCGTAAATAGTGAGAGAAAAATCAATTTGAAAGAGGAAAA
>CACYBZ010000013.1 GCA_902772795.1 uncultured Ruminococcus sp.
GTATTTTGTGCGAGATTTTACATAAAAGTTGTTTTGTCGATATTAATTTTTAATTCGGAGTTGTGAAACATGATCCAACAGCAAATCAATCAACAGACATTGTCTGCCTTTGAAGCACTTTGTTTTGCACTGTCAAAGCTGGAATGGGATTACCAGAAAGATTCCTCTTGTTTACAGGTAGTCAGTACAGTGTGGGGAGATGATATCCCTATGGAAATCAAAGTCACAGTTGACGGTGAAAACCAGCAGGTTTTACTGTATTCAAAGATTCCTTTCGAGGTCAAAGAAAACAATGAAGCCAATATTGCCATTGCCCTGAGTATGATAAACACGAATCTGGAATACGGTTGTTTTAAATATGGCCTGAAACAGAAAGAGGTTTATTTTCAGTTGGTGTGTCGTCTGGACGGCTGTGAAATGAGTGTTTCCGCTTTTGAACAGGTGCTTGCATATGCAGTGAAAGTGATTGATAATTACAATGACAAACTTTTGCTGTTGGCTGATGAGCTGATGACGCTTGATGAATTTACTGTGTTTTTGACAGAACTAATCGAAAAGGAAGGTAAACAGGAAAAAGAAGAAATACAATCCAAAGATACAGAAAATGCAGAAAGCATATTCAGGGAAGTCTGTAATGTAGCAGGACTGAAAACATCGGATTATACGGTTGACAATGATGGGCTGTCAGTGGGCTTTACCGTTACAGGTGAGGATTTGCCGATGGATATTACGGTAAAAGTGGACAAAGATAATCAGATTATTTCGATTACGTCGCCTATGCCGTATAAAATCAGTGTGGATAACAGAGTGGTCTGTGCGGTGGCAGTCTGTGCGGTTGCCGACAAGCTGGGCTCGGGTAATTTTGACTACGATATTATTAACGGCATTATTACTTTCAGAGTAACAGCTCCTTTCAGAGATTGTGTGGTTGCCCAGGAAATGATAGAAAATATGGTCGTGTATGCCAGTAAAAAGACTGATGACTATAATGACAGATTTTTGGCACTGGACAAAGGTTTTTTGAAACTTGATGATTTCATTGACCAATAAATCCTGTGAAATGTAATTTGGAAAGATTTGGTGGTATGTGTGTGTACAAAAGATAAGTTCATAGAGAGTATGGCGGAAAATATGCCCGTACTTCGGAAAAAGCTCAGACTGTCGCAGGAAAGTCTGGCGGATATTATAGGTGTCAGCAGATATACAATCATGCTGATTGAAAGCAAAAAAAGAAAAATGACATGGACAATGTTTCTTGCTTTGTTTCTCGTGTTTGAACGAAATGAACAAACGGCGGTGTTGTTGGAAACTTTCCAGATTTCCTGTAAAGAACTGGACAATATTATTATTATACCAACCTGATGGAAGACAGTCGCTTTTTTAAGTGGCTGTCTTTTTACCGTATGCAGAGAAATTGTCTGTTTTTTCTATTGGTTTCTGAAAAAGCTGTATGAATTTTTTCGGAAAATCATTGTATAGTTATTGACGTTCGGGGAGTTGATGAAATTGAATATTGTCGCTGTTGATGATGAAATGTTTGCCTTGAGTGACATCAAGGAAGTACTGGAAGAATGTATTCCTCATGCGGAAATACATTGTTTTGACAATGCTGAAGATGTTACGGCGTATGCCTCGCAGAATAAAATTGATATTGCTTTTCTGGATATCGAAATGAACAACATCACAGGAATACAGCTTGCCCAGACATTACTGGAAATTTATGACAGAACCAATATTATTTTTGTCACAGGATATTCGGAATATGCTCTGGAAGCTTTTTCGGTATATGCCAGCGGTTATATTCTCAAGCCTGCCGAAAAAAAATCGGTACTTTCCGCACTTTCCAAGCTCCGCTATCCCATAGAACAGACCCGTCCGAAAGTCACTGTCAAAACATTCAGTAACTTTGAAATTTATGTCAACGGTAAGCCGATTCATTTCGCCAGAGCAAAATCCAAAGAATTACTTGCTTACCTGATTCATAAAAACGGTACAGGGTGTTCGCTGAAAGAACTTTCCAGTGTCTTATATGAAGATAAGGAGTATACGCTTTCTTTACAGAAGCAGTTGCAGACGATTATTGCTACCATGATGAAATCACTCAACGCAGAAAATATTGGTGATATTGTTATCAAGCGTTACAATCATCTTTCTGTAGATACCAGTAAAATTGATGATTGTGATTATTATCGTTTTCTCAACGGTGACCAGGAAGCTATCAATGCTTATGCAGGGGAGTATATGATGAATTACAGCTGGGGAGAGTTTACTATCGGCTATCTGGACAGCAAGGCATTTGACTATTGATGTCATGGTATTTCAGAAAACAACGTGGCATATCAGCAGAGAGTTTTCCTGTTTCATGGTATAGGTTATCCCGTGCAAATCGAATATGGATTTTACAATGGACAATCCCAAGCCGTTACCGTTCTGGTGACGGCTTTTGTCTTTGCGGATATAAGGTTGCCAGATTTGTCTGATGTCGGATTTGGTCAGCGGTGGGCTTTGATTGGCAATACAGAATGTGTTGTCGGTGACGGTAATCTGAATTTCGCTGTCAGGAAGAGAATATTTTACCGCATTGTCCGTCAGATTCTGGAGGGCGGTTTTTATCAGTTCCCTGTCTGCATTGACAAGGTTGTTTCCGCTATGGGTGAGGGTAATTGTTTTCTTTTCGGGAAGTATCCTGAAATTTTCCTGTATTTCCGTTATCAGAGTGTACAGGTCGAAGTCCGTGCGGTTGAGTGTCATTTTGTCGGAGTTCAGTCTGCTGAGATTGAGCATTTTATGAACAAGATTGTTGATATTGTCTGTCTGTTCAATAATTTTTTCCAGATAGTCATCACGTTCATCACTGCCGATATTTTCTTTCAGACTGTAAGCGTAACCGCTGATGACAAACAACGGAGTTTTGATATCGTGAGCCAGAGCATTGGTGAGGTCAGTGCGTTGTTGTTCCTGTAACATCTGTGTTCTGAGCATTTTACCAATCATCAGGCAGAGAATAACCGCAATCACCAGAAAGAAAAGAAAGATGACAGCAATACCTACCAGAAGTTTTGTCTTACAGTTATCCAGCAAACGGATTTTTTTGGCATATTGTATGGTATAAGCGTTATTGTCGGTGGCAGTGGATTTTATGTCGGTATTGGAAAGGTGATAGAAAATATAGTCGTTGACATATAAATCATCGGTAGCATAAAAGATATATTCCAGAAAATCAGTGGGAATGGTATTGACAGTTGTTGCTTTCTGTTCTTCTGTCAACAGACGGATATAGTTATGACTATACCCGTCGTTCAGAAAAAATGCTTTGGGAATGATGTTACGTCGCATATTATTACAGACAAAAATATCTTCTTCAGAAAGAGAATTCTTTTTCAGAGAAAAGACATCTGTAATTTTATCAAAAGCAAACCATGTATCATTTTCATCAACCAACGCAATTTTCAGTTCAAGGGGAACAAAGATGAACCCGTCAAGCTGAAATGACGTACAAATCAGTTCGTAGCGTTTTCCGTCAGAACATTTGGTATTCAGGCGGTTGACGATGCTCTGATACTGTTTGTCATTGAGAGCATTACGGATAGTAGGATAGTCAATAAAACCGTAAAGGTCTGATGTGGATTCTTTCCCACTCTGAATACCGTATTTCACCATCATTTTTCCTGTTGTGTCAATGATGGTTTTCTGACTTTCCTTTTCCGTGATGATAATTTGTGTATCCCATTTTTGTTCTGTATCCTCATCGAAATATACAGGATTGAGCACATCGGGATAAACATAATGGATAAAATCGGAAATATTCGTACATGTAGCAAGTTCATGTCTGGCATGAGAGAAGCGGGCGTTTTCGCTGTTCTGTACGCTGTTTTTTTCGTTGTACAGGCAAATGACACAATAAAAAACGGTTACACTCAGACATACCGCCAGCACAATCAATGTGACACGCAACAATAATCTGTTCTGTTGTTGTTTCAATCGTTTTTCCATTGCCGTCAGTCCCCTATTTTATAGCCCCGCCGAATGACAGTTTTTATCCGTTTGCCGTTTGTTCCCAGTGCTTTCCGCAGATTTTTCATATGCGTATCCATAACACGTTCATCGGTGTCGTTGTCATAGCCCCAGACAATTGTAAACAGACGTTCTCTGCTGACAATCGTTCCTTTATTTTCCATAAGGACTTTCAGAATGGCAAATTCACGGGCAGTCAGTTTGATTTCCTTGCCGTCACTGATGACAATGCCGTTATTGGGATTCAGTGACAGCGTTCCCACACTGAAAATTCTGGAACGTACCAGACCTTTGGCACGTTTAATCAGGGCATTGACTTTTTCATACAGAACAGGAAGCGGAAATGGTTTGATGACATAATCATCACAACCAAGGGCATAGCCGTTCAGAATGTCCGTTTCATTTGCTCTGGCAGTGATGAACAGAATCGGAACGTCACTGTTCTGGCGTATCTCCCTGCATACGGCGAAGCCGTCCACTTCAGGGAGCATGACATCAAGCAACAGCAAATCATAATGGTGTTCATACGCTTTTTCCAGTCCTGTCTGTCCGTCTGAGGCAATATCTACCTGAAAAACGTCCTTTTCTTTTTTGGTGAAATAGTTGGCAATCAGAGTTTGTATATTGATGTCGTCCTCCACCAGTAAAATACGATACATACCAAAACCCCCGTTTTCTGTATAATAAAAATTCTGATAAAATTATACGCCATACAGAAAAATATGGCAATATCTTCAGTTCATCTTCAGATGAGCATGAGAAAATAAAGGCAGATGATACATACAGAACAGCATGACAGATATCAACAGCATCTTGGAGGAGAGGAAAAACATGACAAAAATTGTTGCTTTATCTTTGGGTATATTGATGATGACAAGTTCGGTAACAGCACTCAGCAGTTACGCCGAAAGAAGTACAGAAAGTAATCCGTCCGAAACCGTTGCCGAACATACGGACGGTAATAAGACAGACAATGTGGTTGACAAGGTGGAAAAAGGAACAATTCTGCACGCATTTTGTTGGAATTTCAATACAATCAGAGAGTCTATGGCTGATATTGTCTCAGCGGGTTACAGTGCCGTACAGACATCGCCGATTACCTCCTGTACAGAGGGAGAAAACGGTGGTATGGAAATTTACGGTGACGGCAAATGGTACTATCACTATCAGCCGAATGATTATACGATTGGTAACTATCAGCTTGGCACTCGTGAAGAATTTATTGCTATGTGTAATGAGGCACATAAGTATGGCATAAAAGTGATTGTCGATGTTATGGCAAACCATACCACACCTGTTATGGACGAAGTGTCTGAAGAATGGCTGAAAGCAGGCGGAGGAAGTTTTGACACACTTCTGCACAAAAACTATAAAAAAAGCGTCGTGGACTATGGCGACCGTCTGCAATGTACGACCTACAGTTCAGGAGGTCTGCCCGATATCAATACAGAACTTCCCTCATGGCAGGAATACTTTTTCCGTTTCATTAATGACTGCAGCGATTGTGGTGCAGACGGTTTCCGTTATGACTCAGCCAAACATATCGGCTTGCCTGATGACCCGAAAGAAGATGACGGACTTGCCAACAATTTCTGGGAAAAAGTAAAAACCGAAACCAAAGACTATGATAACAAATTTATCTATGCCGAAGTGTTGCAGGGGGACAATGACAGACTTGGGGACTATATCAGAGAGGTTGGCAGAACACCGGCCAGTCATTATGGCGAAAGTATCCGTTCTGCACTGGCAAATCATAATCTTGCCGTTGCCGATATACAGGATTATCGTATAGGTGATGCACCGAAAAATATTGTCACATGGGTAGAATCTCATGATACTTACTGTAACGATGACGGTAAGACATGGCAGGAAGTTTCAGAAGAACAGGTAATTTCAGGCTGGGCGATTATCACCGCCCGCAAAGACGGCACACCGCTGATGTTTGACCGTCCCTACCACAGTACGCAGAATGCCGAATGGGGAATGAACCGCATGGGTACACAAGGTGACGATATGTATAAAGACCATCGTGTATCTGCTGTCAACTTTTTCCGTACAGCGATGGTGGGCGAAGATGAAACATTACTGAATCCCAATGATGATACTACCGCTGTCATGATTGGACGTGGTAAAAAGGGACTGGTAATTGTCAATACCGAAAAAGAATTGAATACTGATTTTTCAGTCAGTCTTTCTGACGGAAAGTATACTGACCGTGTAGATAACAGTACAGTATATACAGTCAAAAACGGAAAACTGACAAGCGAAAAGCCGATAAAAGAAAATTCGATTGTTGTTCTTTACAACGAAGGTTATCAGGAGAAAACACCATCAGCAAATGTTGGTGTTGCCGAAAATACCGTATTCAAAACGACAGAAAAAACGCTGGAAGTTACACTCACGCTGGAAAACAGTGATAAGGGAACGTATTCTGTCAATGGGGGAGAAAGTGTAGAATACAGAAACGGTGATAAAATTACGATTGAAAAGCCTTCAGATGGTAATGTGGTAACATTGGAGTTGCGTGCTCAGAATAAGGAAAATTCACCGACATATGAACGTGTAGA
>CACYBZ010000014.1 GCA_902772795.1 uncultured Ruminococcus sp.
CCAACCCATAATGGTATCATTATCGTGAGTACCGCTGTAAACAACGCTGTTCTCCGTATAATGTGACGGGAGATAATCATTTTCTTCACCGCTGTCAAAGGCGAATTCCAGCACCTTCATGCCGGGATAACCCGAATCTTTGAGAAGCTGAATAACGCCGGGGGTGAGTGTACCCAGATCTTCGGCAACGATGGGAAATTCTCCGATAGCTTTCTTCATTTTCTCGAAGAATTCTATACCGGGACCTTCCAGCCATTCTCCGTTGATAGCGTTTTCTGCGGGGAAAGGAATCGCATAATAGGAGTCGAACGCACGGAAATGGTCTATTCTGACAATATCAAACAGTTCGCTTGCACTCTTGATACGGGCGAACCACCATTTATAATCGGTATCTTCCAGATAATCCCAGTCATACAGCGGATTACCCCAGAGTTGTCCTGTTGCCGAGAAGTAATCAGGCGGACAACCTGCCACACAGACGGGTTTCTTTTCTTCGTCAAGCCAGAAAACATCGGAATTTGCCCATGTGTCGGCACTGTCCATAGCAACGTAGATAGGCATATCACCCATGATTTCAATACCAAGACCGTTGACGTATTTTCTGAATTTCTTCCACTGTTCAAAGAATTTGAACTGTACGAACTTCCAGAAATCAATCTCAGGTTTGAGGTCTTTGGTATACTTGGCAATGGCTTCGGGTTTACGCAGTTTGATATCTTCGTCTTCCCATTCCGTCCATGCTTTCATGTCGTTGTTTCTCTTGACTGCCATGTAAAGTGCGTAATCTTCAATCCAGTCCGCATTTTTCTTGACAAATTCCTTGTAAGTCATGTTGCTCTTGTTGAAACGCTTGAAAGCACAACGCAGAACTTCAAATCTGGTTTCGTAAATCTGTGCATAGTCTACTTCTTCAGGATTTTCGCCCCATTTTCTGCCACGCAGTTCATCTGCCTTGAGTAAGCCGTCTTTTACCAGCATATCCAGATCGATCATATAGGGGTTGCCTGCATAGGTAGAGAAAGACTGGTAAGGGGAATCACCATAGCTGGTAGGTCCTACAGGGAGAATCTGCCAGATTTTCTGTCCTGCCTTTTTGAGGAAATCTGCAAAGTCATACGCCGACTTTCCGATGGTGCCGAATCCGTACGGGGTAGGCAGTGAGGATATTGCCATCAACACGCCTGCACATCTTTTTGCCAATGTTATCATCTCCGTTTTTAAAAATTTTTATGAAAAAGTTTGAACAAACTTCTGTACAACAAACCTGTTACTTCTCTGTATTTTAACATAACCGATGGATTTTATCAATAGAATTTGAAACATTTTATCAAAGTATTTTATAATTGCCGTCATAATATGTGATAAATATCAAAAAGACTGTTTTGGTTTTGTATAAAATAACACATTGCAAGATTATTTCTCCGTCTGTGATGACATAATATTGACTTTTAACGAAAATCGTTTAAAATAAATGTTATATGTAATATCATGAGAGGGGTTATGGATTTGTTTGACATATTCAGCGAACATAAGGGCTTTTTCGGGCAGATTGTCCGACTTGCCAAGAATGAACTTATCAAGACCTACAAAGGTTCAGCGATAGGTCCTTTATGGGCGGTAGTCAAGCCCTCGTTTACGCTTTTCGTGTACTGGTTTGCCTTTGCGTTGGGGTTCAAGAAAGCAGGTAATGTAGAAGTGGATATTAACGGTATGACCGTTGTATTTGACCGTTTTATGTTTATGCTGGTAGGTTTTGTGCCGTGGTTTTTCATGCAGGACAGCATTATTTTCGGTATGAAATCCATACGTACCAACCGTCATTTTGTCACAAAAATTTCTTTTCCTGTATCTACCATCATGAGTTACACCATACTTTCCAAACTGTATGTGCATGTTCTGCTGTGTGCGGTCATGCTGGTGATTGTGCAACTGGTTCTGGGGCTGAGTCTGTATGTCTTGCAGATTCTGGTTATCATGCCGTTGATGTTTCTGTTTTTTATTTTCCTGTCGTGGTCTACCGCTCCGATGGGGGCATTCAGTGCGGACTTTGAAAATATGGTGATGTCTGTCATGTCAGGTATTTTCTGGCTGTCGGGAATCATCTACAATTCCTACGATATGCCCACCACCACACTGGGACATATTATGTATCTTAATCCGATTAACTTCTTTGCCAATGCCTATCGGAAAGCGATTCTGTACAATCAGTTTTTCTGGAACAAGCCCGCTGAAACGATTATCTTTGTGGCAGAATTCGTGCTGGTGTTCGTGCTGGGACTGTTCAATTATAACCGCTTACGCAAGAAAATTCCTGATGTTCTTTAAATGAGAGAGGTATATTATGGCAGAACGGAAAATCATGATTCAGTTTCAGAATGTTTCCAAAGAATATATTCTGTTTAAAAATGACCGTGAACGGTTCAAATCCCTGTTTTTCAAGCCGAAGAATGCCAAACATCATATGGCACTCAATGACGTTTCGGTTGAAATTTTTGAAAGTGAGAGTGTGGGCATTATCGGCGACAACGGGGCAGGAAAATCGACATTGCTGAAAATGATAACGGGGGTTGCTTTTCCCGATACGGGAAAGGTGACGGTAAACGGAACAGTTGCTGCTCTGCTGGAACTCACCGCAGGATTTGCACTGGAAATGACAGGCAGAGAAAATATCTATCTGCGGGGCTACACGCTGGGACTGAGTGATATCTATATCAAGGAGATAGAGGAAAAAATCATTGATTTTGCCGAACTGGGTGACTATATCGACCAGCCTGTAAGAACGTATTCCAGCGGTATGAAAATGCGTCTGGGATTTGCCATCAATGTCAATATAGACCCTGATATTCTGGTAATTGACGAGGCTCTGAGTGTAGGTGATGCTACATTCAAGAAGAAGTGCAAGGCAAGAATTGCCGAAATTATCCGACAGGGTAAAACAGTTCTGTATGTCAGCCACGTTGAGGACAGCGTAAAAGAGATGTGCAGTAAAGCGATTTATTTACGGAAAGGTGAAGTGATTTTTCAGGGGGACGTTAACGAAGCGTTCCGTCTTTACAAAGAGTACAAGGAAAAACACCCGCCCAAAAAGAAGAAGTAGGTCAAGGGAGTTGCCCTTGACAATCCCACAAGGGGCGTTGCCCCTTGACCTCACCCACTTTTGAAAAAGTGGGACAAAACTTTTCGGGAAAATTTGCCATAGCAAATTTTTGTAGGAAACAACGTCAGACAAGGGTTAAAACATCAAATTGAAAAATGCGAGGTAAGAATAAATGGTAACAGCAGTAATTTTCG
>CACYBZ010000015.1 GCA_902772795.1 uncultured Ruminococcus sp.
CTGACATGGTTCACAGCACCCAATCGTACAGGGCCTGTCGTTCACATTTACATAGGTATTGAAATCTGACTTGCTCAGCTAACCGCCAAACTGCGATTGTGTTCAGATTATACTATATTCTGTGGAAAAAATCAAGTGTTTTTTCGGGTAAATTCAAAATTCACCACAAGATTATGAGGGGGGTTCTGTATTATCCTTGTTTTTGTTTTCAGGTTCGATAAACGCATACGGAAGAGTAATATCGGTATCAACGGCATCGTTAAATTTTCTGCTATAGAAATACAGGATATTTTTAACAGAGATTCCTATGTTTCTCAGATAGCCTCTGGCATTTCTGCGTTGTCTGTGCAGTCTGGAAAGATAATAGAGATTGACGGCAAACATGGACAGTGCCAGACGCAGAAAAGAAAATTCCAGATGCTGTATTTCGTGATTGTCGATAAAAAAGCGTCGGAGCATACCGAATGAAAGGAGGTAGTCACTCAGACTTTTAAAAGAAGCCGTCTGGACAATACTTCCTTCCCTGACGGTATAGTAATAAAGATGTCGGTTAATCATGACACCTGTTTCGGCATAATACAGGAGCTTGGCAACGGTAGCAATGTCTTCAAATTTCATATCGGGAAAAGTGATGTGATTATCGGTAAACAGCGACTTTTTCCACAACTTATTCCACAGATACGACCGCATATGAAAATCGGAAATGGTTTTCCTGACCATCGTCATTCCCGGCAGAACACCTGCTTTGGGCTTTTTGATTTTCACCGAATGCAGAAAACCCATGTCTACATGGTAAAGAATGTAATTGCAATGGGCAATATCGGCATTGTACTGTTTGATGGCTTCATACAGGCACAACAGATAATTGGGGTCAACATAGTCATCGCTGTCGACAAAGGCAACATATTCTCCCTGAGCAAGCATAATGCCGAGATTTCTGGCATTGGCAACGCCTTTGACAGGATTATCCACCAGTCGGAAATTTTTAAAGTTTTCCGAAAAACGACGGGCAATTTCGATACTGTTATCCGTTGAACCATCATCAATCATGATAACTTCGTAATTCTTGAATGTCTGGCACGCTACCGAGGAAAGACAACGGTAAAGAAATTTTTCCACGTTATATATTGGTATAATAACACTGATATCTGCTGCATAGTCACCCATCAATAACACTCCGAAAAGAAATATTTTCCACCTGTGCGGTTGGCATGATTTTTTCCTTGTATAGCTATGACAATGAAACGTTTTGTCCACTTTCTGGGAAGTGGTGGGGTCAGGGGGCAATGTCAACAACTTAAGATACACTTACTTTAAGCGGTGACAATCAAAAGTTTTTTGTCCACTTTTTTTCAAAAAAGTGGGCGGGGTCAAGGGGTGGCAACCCCTTGTGGGATTTTAAAGGGCGAAGCCCTTTAAAAGTTTTGTCAAACGTTGACGGGATATAAAAACAGGGGTTTTGTTTACAGTGCCTCAAAGATAGTACCGGGGTTATGACCGTCCATCAGTTCATAGAGAATGTCGGGATTATTACCGTTGAGTACACAACACTGTATTCCGTTCTGTGTAGCGGCTTCGGCTGCCGCAACTTTCGTTGACATTCCTCCCGTACCTCTGTTCGACCCTGTTCCTCCTGCCATTCTTTTGATTTCATCATCTATTTTTGCCACTCTCTTGAGTAATCGGGCATAGGGGTCTATCCTCGGATTGGTTTCAAACAGTCCGTCAATATCCGTCATAATCACCAGCATATCGGCACTGACCAGCCTTGCCACGATAGCCGAAAGCATATCGTTATCTCCGAAATTTGCCCCCTCTATTTCGTCGGTAGCTACACTGTCATTTTCATTGATGACGGGTATGATTTTCATTTTGATGAGTGTTTCCAGTGTGTTGAAAGCATTTTGTCTTAATGTATCATCGTCAATCACATTGCGTGTCAGCAGAATCTGTGCCACGGTATTATCGTACTCTCCGAAAATCTTGTCATACATAAACATCAGCTCACACTGTCCGACAGCGGCAAGTGCCTGTTTTTCGGGCGTGGAAGACGGTCTTTCTTCCATACCTAATTTTCCCAGTCCTACACCGACTGCCCCTGAACTGACAAGCACAATTTCTCTTCCGGCATTGTGTAAGTCACTCAGTACACGACACAAGTGTTGAAAACGTCTTAAATTCAGTTTTCCGTTTTCATAAGTCAGTGTTGAAGTTCCTACTTTGACGACAATTCTTTTATTTTCCATAAACAAGCTCCTTTTTCTGTCTGACAGACTGAAATTCATTGTATCATAATCTGACAGCTTTCTCAAGTATTCACAAGAATTTCATCAGAAAAAAATAAAGTTCTGATACATCACAACCGATAAGTCAGACAAAACCAAACAAACAGACAGAAAAAAGAACTTCCGCAAAATACGGAAGTTCTTTTTGGTGGAGACTGCAGGACTCGAACCTGTGACCTCTTGCATGTCAAGCAAACGCTCTCACCAGCTGAGCTAAGCCTCCAAAGAATTCTTGTGATGGAAACACAATCTGGTCGAGGTGACAGGACTTGAACCTGCGGCATCTACGTCCCGAACGTAGCACTCTACCAAACTGAGTTACACCTCGAAAAAAAAAGTGGTGCGGATAACAGGACTTGAACCTGCATGAAATTGCTTTCATATGGACCTGAACCATACGCGTCTGCCAATTCCGCC
>CACYBZ010000016.1 GCA_902772795.1 uncultured Ruminococcus sp.
ACGAGGGGCTTTGCCCCTCGACCCCACCACTTTTGAAAAAGTGGACAAAACTTTTTAAGGCTCACTTCGTTCGGATTGTTTCCTGCATGTTGCCCGAAATCTGCGAAAACAGATTTTACCTTAAAAGTTTCGGTCAAGCCTTGGGGGAGGCTTGCGGGGTTCAGAGGCAGAGCCACTGACTGTTAAAATAATTCGCAGACAAGGTCACAGTATTCAACGGGGTTTTCCAACGGAAGTCCTGCAATCAAAAGTGCCTGACTGTACAGAATTTTCGCCAGTTTTTCCGCTTTCGGCTTGTCGTTGACGTAAGCCTCCTTCAGTGTCTGGAATGCCTGATGTTGTGCGTTGAGTTCCAGAACTTTATCGGCTTTGGGTTTGGGTTCATCTCCGGGCATCTGAGCAAAATATTTTTCCATTTCGATGGAAACTGCACCGTCGGAAGATAAATAAACGGGGTGTGTTTTCAGGTTTTTGGAAATTACCGCTTTGGTGACGTTGCCACCCAATGTTTCCTTGATGAAGTCCAGAATATCCTTGTTTTCTTCGGATTGCTGTTCGGTCTTTTGCTTTTCCTCGTCCGACTGCAATTCTGCCATGTCTGACGCTATGGAAATAATGGTCTTGTTATCATAGGTGATTAACGACTTGGCAACAAATTCATCAATTTCATCGGTGAAATACAGGAATTCATAACCTTTTTCCTTACAGAGTTCGGTCTGCGGTAAAGCCTTGATTTTTTCGTCAGTGTCACCGCAGGCATAGTAAATATATTTCTGACTTTCAGGCATACGGGAAACATAGTCTGCCAGTGTGGTATAACCGTCCACTTTGGAACTCTTGAACACCAGTAAATCCTGCAAAGCGTCCTTGTTCATGCCGTAAGAGGAGGCAATGCCGTATTTGATTTGCAGACCAAAGGCTTTCCAGAATGTTTCATATTTTTCAGGACTGTTTTTCAGCAGTTTTGTCAGTTCGCTTTTGATTTTCTTTTCGATATTCTTAGCGATGATTTTAAGCTGTCTGTCATGCTGTAAGAGTTCTCTGGAGATGTTCAGTGACAAGTCCTGCGAGTCAACAATGCCCTTGACAAAGCGGAAATAATCGGGAACAAGCTGTTCACATTTGTCCATAATCATAACGCCGTTGGAATACAACTGCAAACCTTTTTCGGCTTCTTTGGTGTAGTAGCCGTAGGGAACGACTGACGGAATAAACAGCAGGGCTTTATAGGATATCATACCGTCTGTACTGACATTGACAGTGACTAACGGGTCAGTCATATCCATGAATTTTTCCTTATAGTAGGCGTTGTATTCTTCCTGGGTGACTTCATTTTTGTTTCTTCTCCAGATAGGCACCATACTGTTCAGGGTTTTGACTTCTTTTACGGTTTCATATTTGGGTTCTTCGTCGTCCTTGGCAGTGTTGACAGAAGTTTCCACTTCCATCTTGATGGGATAGCTGATATAATCAGAATATTTCTTTACCAGTGACTGCAACTTGTAGGTTTCCAGATACTGACAATAGTCTTCGTCTTCGCTGTCCTCACGCAGGTGCATAATGATTTCTGTACCGCAGGTATCTTTCTGTGTTTCTTCAATGGTGTAGCCGTCTGCACCCTGTGATTTCCAGACATAGGCTTTGTCGCTGTTGTATTTTCTGGAAATAACAGTGACTTCGTCCGCTACCATGAATGCGGAATAGAATCCGACACCGAATTGTCCGATAATATCGGTTTTTTCGTTTTCGGAAAGTTCCTGTTTGAACTGCAGACTTCCGCTTTTGGCAATCGTACCGAGATTTTCTTCCAGTTCGGTATCTGTCATACCGATACCGTTATCTGATACAGTGAGTGTTCTGTTTTCCTTGTCGGGGAAAATCTGAATATAGAGTTCAGGTAATTTTTCGGCATTCTCATCGGTCAGAGAAATGAAATGAAGTTTGTCCAGTGCGTCGCTGGCATTGGAGATGATTTCTCTCAAAAATATTTCCTTATGGGTGTAGATGGAGTTAATCATTAAGTCCATCAGACGTTGGGATTCCGCCTTGAAACTTTTCTTTTCCATAATTATCAACCTCTTTTTATATTTATCAGTGTTTATTGTTTTTCGGGTTCGGGATAGTCAACCCCTAAAGTATCCACAGTAATGGTTCTGATAGTCTGTTTTTCAAGCGGTCTGTCATGAAAATCAGTATCACATTCAGCAATTTCATTGACAACGTCCATACCTTCTGTGACTTTTCCGAAACCTGCATAAGCACCGTCCAGATGAGGGGCGTTCTTGTGCATGATGAAAAACTGTGAACCTGCTGAGTCGGGCATCATGGAACGTGCCATTGACAAGACACCTGCGGTGTGTTTCAGATTGTTGGCAAAACCGTTCTGCGAAAACTCACCCTTGATGGAATAACCGGGATTACCCGTACCTGTGCCGAGCGGACAACCGCCCTGTATCATGAAATTGTAGATGACACGGTGAAAGGTAAGACCGTTATAAAATCCGCTGTTGGCAAGACTGATGAAATTATTGACCGTATTCGGGGCAATTTCGGGATAAAGTTCGCCCTTGATAACACCGCCGTTTTCCATTTCTATGGTAAAAACAGGATTACTCATGGATAAAAACTCCTTTACGCATATGATTTCAGTGTCACCTATTATATATCAGACAAGAATAAATTTCAAGCACTCTAAAAGGGAGAGTGCTAATTTTTTGTAAAATTTATTGATACTGTTTATGAATATTTTTTTAACGGAATATTTTTTCAGACAGATTGACAAGGACTTTTCGAGTGCTTATAATGGAACTGGAAACAATGACAGAACAAAGAAAAGGGGTGTTTGTCTGTGAAAAGAACAGGAAAATTTCTGGTGACGGTCATGGCGTTGCTGATAGCCAATACAGGTATTGTGGCAGGCAGTGCAGACGGAGAAATGACACTGACACGCAAAGAGAAAAAAGTGTTTTCCGATTCGGGAGTGGTGGTCAGTACAACAGAGGCATTGGCTCAAGCAGACAGCGTATCGGTACAGGCAGTCAGTTCGGGGGAAAGCCTTCCCGAGAAGTACAGCAGTGTCGAAAAGGGTTATGTGACTTATATAAGGAATCAGTCGTCACATAATACCTGCTGGATATATTCGTCAATGGCAACGCTGGAAACGGCTTTGCTGAAAAAAGGATACGGCAATTATGATCTTTCAGAAGAACATCTGGATATATGGGCAACACAACGGGACAACGGCACAGGCTGGACAAGAACCCTTAACAGCGGGTCGTTGTTCGATACGGCGACAGGCTATCTGGTTTCGTGGCAAGGGCCAAGACTGGAAAGTCAGATTCCGTATGACTACGCCAAAGGCAGAACATTTGAACAGATAGACGCTATCGGAACAACAGAATATGGTGTTACGGATATCGTACTGCTTCCCAACAACAGGAATGCCATTAAACAGGCGGTCAGGGAATACGGAGCGGTATCGGCGAATTTCTCAGCGAACAGCATTTTTTTCAACAGTGAGAAAACAGCGGTATATGCGTACATGACTTTTTCGTCCAATTCGCAGGTTCAGGGACACGCTGTTTCCGTTGTCGGCTGGGACGACAACTATGCCAAAGAAAATTTCCGTACAGATTGTACGCCGAAACATGACGGGGCATGGCTCTGTAAGAACAGCTGGGGAAGCAGTTACAACAGTATAGGCGGTTATCTCTGGATTTCCTATGATGACCCCTATCTGTTCAGCGATATACTCAGTACGCCGTTTGCTGTCAGGGACGTTATGAAAATTGACAGCAATATTCATATGTATCAGGCGGAGAATTACGGTTCAACTTACGATTTCAATATTTCCAGAACGCAGGCTGACGGTACAGCGGAAAATATAGAAAATATTACCTTTATCAACAAACTGGATTTTACCGATAGATACGGTCATCTGGAGAAAGTTCTGTTTGAAACACAGGCTGTCGGGGCGAAATATACGGTATATTACATTCCGCTTAACGGAGGAGGTGTGCCGACATCGCTAGAAAAAAACTGGGTGAAACTGGCTGAGGGTACAGTCGATTACAGCGGTTATCGGAGTGTGGCTGTGAATTATGAGTTGCCGTATGGAAGGGGTGCTGTGGGTGTCAGAATTGACGGCACGTCAGACGGTTTACAGAGTATGCTCGGCTGTGATGAGTGGCTGAGTAACAGCAGCGGAAAAATGCTCTTTATTCCTGACGCTAAGAAAGATGTCAGTTATCTGAAATATGACGGGTCAATGTATGAACTGCTTGATTTCTATAAAACGAATTTTGATGATGATATCGGCTCGAATTTTGTTATCAAGGCGGTTGCCGAATCTGATGACGGTATTGAGAAATATGATGTCAATGACGATGGCGAAATATCGCTTATCGACATTGTTTTCGCTCAGCAGTATTTACTGGGGGTAAGGAATTTTTCCCGTAATGAATGCTATTCGGCAGATATTGACATCAACGGAAAAGTCAGTCTTGCAGACGTGGTGAAAATACAAAGAAAAATTATAGACTTGGAATAGACGAATGTTTTCAAAGAAAAACGGTAAACGGTATTTTTAAAAATACCGTTTACCGTTTTTTCATAGCCGTACAAGGGAAGAAAAATAAAGCGGAAAGTGTTCTTTGCAGGGCATTTTTTCAGTGATTTCGGCGAAATAATGCAACGTAAGTTCGGAAGCATAAAAAAGACTTGACCGAAATTTTTATGTTTATAGGTGGATTTACGTCAATGCAGAAAAAATACGTTACAAAAGGAGTGTCACAATGGGAGTCATTGCGGAATTGACAAAGACAGCAAAAAGTCAGATTGGCAACAATGCCACCAAATACAGAAAGTGGTATTATCAGCGGACAACAGATTATTATGGTGTTCACTGGTGTGCGATTTTTGTCAGCTGGTTGTTCGCCCAGGTCGGAGGAATAGACAAATATGTCGTGAAAACAGACGGGGCAGGGTGTTTTGCCAGAGAGGGTAACGGAAAATACGGAAAATGGTATTCCCGAACAGCTACAACGCCAAAAGAAGGAGATATTATTACTTTTCGCTGGGGAGGAAACTATACAGACATCTATCACAGTGACCATGTCGGTTATGTTTACAATGTCGACGGCGGTTACGTCTATACCATCGAGGGAAATACAGACAGTAATAATCCTGATTATTCGCTGGTATCATGCAAATGTTACCAGCTGAACAATACAGCCATCAATGGTTATTTCCGTCCGTACTATCAGAACACAGAAACAGGTGATAATGCTATGGAAATTCAGAAAGGTGACAGAAATGAATTTGTACTGGCTTACAAGGCACTGCTCAGACAGGCACAGACGTTAGGTATTATCAGCGTCAAAGTGGATACCAGCAACAGTTTTGGTGACGGCACATATAAAGCCACTGTCGAAATACAGAAAAAATATCATCTTGATGTTGACGGTATCGCAGGAGTACAGACCATTACGGCTCTGCGGAATGCCATAGAAGATAAGACAAAAGATGTCAGAAAAGCCGTCATTACAGACATTATCGAAGCCTTGCGAAAGGAAGTTGCCGTATGAGTGAAAGTATTATGGTAGCCCTTATCAGTCTGTTAGGGTCGGGAATAGGGGCACTGACAGGAATTATCGTCCAGTCGAAGTTAATCAAGTACAGAATTGAACAGCTTGAACGGAAAGTCAGCGAACATAATCATCTGATTGAACGTACTTATGAAAATGAAAAACAGATTCAG
>CACYBZ010000017.1 GCA_902772795.1 uncultured Ruminococcus sp.
AACAGGGAACGGCAAAATTATTTATGCTGTCCCCTGTCAAATGAAAAATATTCGATTTTATTCTACGGAAACAATATAGTAGTATACCGGCTGTCCACCGTTGACGAGGGAAATATCTACACCCGAATACTTGTTTTTCAGATGTGCCAGTACATTTTCTGCATTTTCCTTTTGCGTTTCTGCACCGTAAATCACAGTAACAAATGTTGTTTCTTTCTTCACCATATTCTTTATCAGCTTGATAACGGCTTTTTCGGGTGTTTTTTCGGTGAACGTCAGTTTACCGTTTTCAAGAGCAATAATTTCATTTTCCTTAATCTTCGTTGTTCCGAATTCTGAATCTCTGGCTGCAAATGTTACCTGTCCTGTTGCCACATCATTGGCAGCCGATGTCATAATCTCAATATTTCCTTCGACATTCAGGTCAGGGTCATAAGAAAGCATCGCTGTCATACCCTGCGGAACCGTCTTTGTCGGCAAAATAATGACATTTCTGTCCTCTACCAACGGAATAACCTGCTGTGCTGACATCACAATATTTTTATTGTTCGGTAAAACAATGACATTCTTTGCTCCCGTTGCCAGTACCGCCTGCATGATATTTTCTGTACTGGGATTCATACTCTGTCCGCCGTTGACAATATTGTTACAACCCAAATCCCTGAACAGATTACTGATTCCCTCTCCAGCGACTACCGCCACAAAACCAATTTCTTCTGTCGGTTCAGCAAAGACAAATTCAGAATTAAGTTCGTTCTGTTGTTCCTCAATTTCCTGTTTCTTTGCCTTACTGGACGCTTCTTCGGCACGACGATGCTGTTCTTTCATATTTTCCACTTTTACCGTGAGCAACTGTCCGTACTCCAGTCCGTACTGTAAAGCAATACCAGGCTTTTCGGTATGTACATGGACTTTGATAATTTCATCATCGTCTACCACAACCACACAATCCCCTATTTTTTCCAGGGCTGCACGCATGATTTTCGCCTTAAATTTAACGTCTTCATCTTTTTCCACAATGAATTCTGTACAATAGGTAAAGCGGATATCATCATCAAACTGTGCAACAGCCGTCATATAGTTGGTTTCATCAATCGGATTCAATGTCGGCTGATTCTCCTCTGACGGTATCACTGCTCCGCCCTTGATGACTGAAAGCATACCTTCCAGTATCACACAAAGACCTTTTCCGCCTGAATCCACAACCCCTGCACGCTTCAATACCGGTAATAAATCAGGCGTTGTTTTCAATGTTGCTTCTGCACAAGTATACAGCGTTTCGAAAGTTTCTTCCAGCGAATTGCCGTCCTCTGCACTCTGCAAAGCGTTTTCGGCGGATACTCTGGCAACCGTAAGAATGGTACCTTCCATCGGTTTGGCAACTGCCTCATATGCAAACTTAACCCCTACCTGAAATGCCTGGGCAAGGTCTATAGCGGTTGCCGTTTCTTTTTCTTCAAACCCCTTGGCAATGCCTTTAAACAACAGAGAAATAATAACTCCCGAATTTCCTCTTGCTCCCCGCAACATCGCTGACGCTACTTTTTTACTGACATTGGCAATATTTTCATCATCGGGTGTTTCTGCCAGTGCTTTCGCTGCTGCTCCTATTGTCATGGACATATTTGTTCCCGTATCACCGTCAGGTACAGGAAAAATGTTCAGGTCATCTACTGCACTTTTTTCTTTTGCCATGTTGTTGGCAGCCGAAATCACGGCATTCTTGAATACAATACCATTCATTACCTATTGCTCCCTTTCAGAATCTTTTTTTGTCACAAATTTTTTGCAAACAAACCTTCCCGACAGGTAAAGATATTCTCCTTACCGCCAACCAAAACTGTTTGTCCGATATGCTCCATCTGTTAAGCATTATAACACAACTGTATTTCTCTTTTCAATAGTCAGCCTATTTCCATAGCCTCAATATTGAAAGTTTTTCCTGTCTTTTCATCAATCTCCATCAGTACACAATCCATTTTACATTCTCCTGTAGCAAGGTCAAAACGCTGAGGCAACTTGTCTTTAAATTTACTGATGATGATTTCAGGCTTTACCCCCAGCACAGAATGTATCGTTCCTGTCATACCCACATCAGTAATATATCCTGTTCCGTTAGGCAATATGGTAGCGTCCGCCGTCTGTACGTGCGTATGTGTACCGAACATCGCCGAAACCCTGCCGTCAAGATAATATCCCATTGCCCTTTTTTCGCCTGTGGCTTCGGCATGAAAATCTACCACTATCATTTTAGCATTTTCTTTTTCCGCTTTCGCTATTAATTTGTCGACAGTTCGAAAAGGACATTCCAGTGACACTTCCATGTAAGCATTTCCCATAAGATTTATCACCGCAAGTCTGTATTTCCCCATATCCCAGATTGTCATACCATTGCCCGGAGTAGTCGATTCAGGATAATTGGCAGGTCGGATAAGATAATCATACCTGTCATAGATTTCGTAAGATTCTTTTCTTCTGAACGCATGATTCCCCGTAGTGATGATATCTACACCACTGGAAAACAAAAAATCAATCGTTGCTTTGTTGATACCGTTGCCGTCAGCGGAATTTTCACCGTTGGCAATCACAACATCAATTCCTTTCAGCCTTTTCAAACGGGGAAGTTTCTCCCTGAGAAAGTTACAACCGATTTTCCCGACGACGTCACCTATTGCCAAAATTATCATGAGTACACCTGCCCTGTATTTCAAATATGATATCTGATAAGAATATACATACACAGATATTATAGCAGTAAAACATCTGTTTTTCAATTTAATATTGAAATTATTTCAGGGCAACCGCATGAAAAAATCAAGAAAATCTGTTAAAAACAATGCTTGACAAAAACTTATCATCAAAAGAAAATTTGAAAGGTTTAGCTTTGAGGCTGAACTTGACCGAAGTAAAAAATTTATAGAGGTTTGTTGCAATATACCTGAAAACAGCGAAATTTTCACCACGGATATCCACTCTCATACGACAATTATTCTGGTTATACCGCTACGATAAATATATAAAAATATATAAAAATATATAAAAATATATAAAAATTTCATATATCTACCCTGTGACATTCCTTACGGAAATATCTTCCTGTTTCACCGTGTCCGACCT
>CACYBZ010000018.1 GCA_902772795.1 uncultured Ruminococcus sp.
TTGATTTTCGGACTGGACAGGGGACTTTTTGCTTTGCTTAATCTCGTAATGGAAACATCAGCAGGCTGAACAGCAGAGAGGAAGATGTGTAGTGGCAGATGAGGCAAAATGGTATGTTGTTCATACCTATTCGGGATATGAAAACAAAGTAGCCTCCACATTGGAGAAAACTGTCGAAAACAGAAATCTTCAGGATGTTATCCAAGATGTCAGAATACCCACCGAAAAGGTAACCGAAATCGGTGATAAGGGAAATGTAAAGGAAGTAGAACGGAAACTCTTTCCCGGATATGTCTTTATCAAGATGGTATATACCGATGAGACATGGTATGTTGTCCGCAATATACGGGGCTGTACGGGATTTGTCGGTTCGTCAACTACGCCTGTTCCGCTTACCGAAAGTGAAGTTATCAAAATGGGTGTAGAGGTAAAAAGTGTTGAAGTATTGTACAGTGTGGGGGACAATGTGCGTATATCCAGTGGTCCTTTAGAAGACTTTGTCGGAACTGTACAGGAAATTAATATTGACAAGAATATCGTCAAGGTAACAGTTTCCATGTTTGGGAGAGAAACGTTGGCTGAACTGGAACTCAATCAGGTTCAGTTATTGTCAGAATAAGAATGAAGACGGATAATCTGTATGGAAACATACAGTTATTATTGGAGAGGGAAATTCCGTAAACGGAAATATTCCCTTGTGGGAGGAATGTAAATTTATTACGGACATTCCGCCAATTACCACAATGTGGAGGTGCAAAAATAATGGCTCAAAAGGTTGTAGGTTTTATTAAACTGCAAATCCCTGCCGGTAAGGCTACTCCGGCACCGCCTGTAGGACCGGCACTCGGTCAGCATGGTGTAAACATTATGGCGTTCACAAAGGAATTCAACGAACGCACAAAAGGTGACATCGGTATGATTATTCCCGTTGTCATTACTGTATACGCAGACCGTTCTTTTTCGTTTGTCACAAAAACACCGCCTGCGGCTGTCTTGATTAAGAAGGCTTGTAATATTCAGAGCGGTTCAGGTGTGCCGAACAAGACAAAAGTTGCTAAGATTACCCGTGAGCAGATTCAGCAGATTGCTACACAGAAAATGCCCGACTTGAATGCGGCGTCTATAGAAAGTGCTATGAGTATGATAGCCGGAACAGCCCGCAGTATGGGTGTTCAGGTAGTAGACTGATAAACTGACTCAGTGTGGGAGGAAAAAAATCCGATTTTACCACGATACAGGGAGGAACGAAATTGAAACACGGAAAGAAATATGTCGAAAGTGCAAAACTTGTCGACAGAACAAAATTATATGAGTCAGATGAAGCGTTGGGTTTGGTTGTCAAGACGGCTACCGCTAAATTTGATGAAACAGTAGAAGTTCATGTCAAGTTGGGTGTAGACAGCCGTCACGCAGACCAGCAGGTAAGAGGGGCTATCGTATTGCCCAACGGTACAGGTAAAAGCGTAAGAGTGCTTGCTGTCTGTAAAGGTGGCAATGTTGACCTTGCCAAAGAAGCCGGTGCGGATTATGTCGGTGCTGAAGATATGACACAGAAAATTCAGAAAGAAGGCTGGATGGACTTTGACGTACTCATTACCACACCTGATATGATGGGTCTTGTCGGTCGTCTTGGTAGAATTTTGGGACCTCGTGGCTTGATGCCTAACCCTAAAGCAGGCACAGTTACCCCCGACATCGCAAAAGCTATCAAAGAGGCTAAGGCAGGTAAGATTGAATACCGTTTGGATAAGACAAACATCATTCACTGTCCTATCGGAAAAGCATCTTTTGGACAGGAAAAGCTTGCTGAAAACTTCAATACCTTGCTTGAGGCTATCATCAAGGCTAAGCCCGCTGCCGCTAAAGGACAGTATATCCGTTCCTGTACAGTTTCTTGTACAATGGGACCCGGTGTGCGTATCAATCCTAACAAGATTGGCGGTTAATTTGAAAAATCCTTACTTCACGTAATGGTATATACAAGCTGTTCAAAGACAGCAGGTGTGTTATGATAAAAGGGTAATCCTACCTGCCGAGAATGGGTCGCAGAAACTTGTCGGAGAAAACTCTGACAAATCAGTATGTTGTGTGCCTTTTCTTGTCAGGAAAAGGCACTTTTATCCTGAATCGGCAA
>CACYBZ010000019.1 GCA_902772795.1 uncultured Ruminococcus sp.
AATCAGCGTCAGGGTACACAGTCGGCATTGACAAGAGCAGAAGTTTCGGGCGGTGGCAGAAAGCCCTGGAGACAAAAGGGTACAGGTCACGCAAGACAGGGTTCAACAAGAGCTCCGCAGTGGACACACGGTGGTATCGTATTTGCTCCCAAGCCCAGAGATTACAGCTATACCGTCAACAAGAAAGTCAGAAGACTGGCAATGAAGTCCGCATTTTCGGCTAAAGTACAGGCCGGTGAACTCATCGTTGTTGACGCTATCACAACAGAAGAATTCAAGACAAAGACAATGGCCAATATGCTCAAGGCTGTCGGCAGTGAGAAGAAAGCCCTGATTGTTCTTCCCGCAGTGGACAAGAAAGTTATCAATTCCGCAAGAAACATTCCCGGTGTCAAGACAGCACAGGTAAATGAACTTAACGTATACGATATCCTCAACGCTGACAAGCTCATCGTGGCAAAAGAGGCTGTTGAGAAAATTCAGGAGGTGTACGCATAATGCTGGCACAGGATATCATCATCAGACCGATTGTCACAGAAAAAGGCATGAGTGGTATAGTTACCAAAAAGTACACGTTTGAAGTGGCTAAAGATGCCAACAAAATCGAAGTTGCCAAAGCTGTAGAAGAACTTTTCAAAGATGTCAAGGTTGCTAAAGTCAACATCGTCAACGTAAAAGGAAAGCTTCGCCGTCAGGGCAGATATGAGGGTTATACCAGAGCATGGAAAAAGGCTTATGTAACACTCACACAGGACAGTAAAACGATAGAATTTTTTGAAGGCATGATGTAAGCCTGAAACCGTCAGGCAGAATGTATGGGAAAGCCATTTTCCCGCAAAGCCATCATGAGGAGAGTGAAAGACAATGGCTATAAAAGTATATAAACCGACAACCAACGCCAGACGTAATATGTCAGTCATTGACTATTCGGGACTTTCAAAGGTAGCCCCTGAGAAAAGCCTGCTGGCACCGCTGAAGAAAAAGTCGGGCAGAAACAGTTACGGCAGAATTACCGTTCGTCACAGAGGTGGCGGTAACAGAAGAAAGTACCGTATCATAGATTTCAAAAGACAGAAATTCGATGTACCGGCAACCGTAAAGACAATCGAATATGACCCTAACCGTTCCGCATTCATCGCACTGGTAGAGTACGAAGACGGAGCAAAGAGTTATATCGTTGCTCCCGAAGGCGTAAAAGTAGGCGATACGGTTGTATCAGGAGTAAACGCAGATATCAGACCCGGTAACGCACTTCCTTTGGAAAGCATTCCTGTCGGTACATTCGTACACAATGTAGAACTGTATCCGGGCAGAGGTGCTCAGCTTGCCAGAAGTGCCGGTAACATGGCACAGCTCATGGCAAAAGAAAACGGTCTTGCTTTGTTAAGACTTCCTTCAGGCGAACTCAGAAATGTTCCCATCGGCTGTATGGCAACTATCGGACAGGTAAGCAACGGCGACCACAGTAACGTGAAAATCGGTAAGGCAGGACGTAAACGCAACATGGGTTGGAGACCGACTGTCAGAGGTTCGGTAATGAACCCGAATGACCACCCTCACGGCGGTGGTGAAGGTAAGAGCCCTGTCGGACGTCCCGGCCCTGTAACCCCTTGGGGTAAACCCGCACTCGGTTACAAGACAAGAAAGAAAAAGAACCGTTCCGATAAACTTATCGTAAGACGCAGAAATGCGAAATAAGGCATACAGAAAGGAGCTTAATCCATGAGCAGAAGCATTAAAAAAGGCCCTTATGTACAGCCTGTACTTTACAAAAGGGTAGAAGCTATGAACGAATCGGGCGAAAAGAAAATTCTCAAGACATGGAGCAGGTCATCAACCATTTTCCCTTCGTTCGTTGGTCATACATTTGCCGTTCACGACGGACGCAAGCACGTTCCGGTATATGTCACGGAAGATATGGTAGGACACAAACTCGGTGAGTTCGCACCTACAAGAACTTTCAAAGGTCATGCCGGTTCAAAGACATCTAAGAAATAAGGCAGAAGGGGATAATCAATATGGCAGAAGCAAGAGCTTATTTGAAATATGTCCGTATTTCACCTCGTAAAGTCAAGATTGTACTTGACTTAATCAGAAACAAGCCCGCTGATTATGCAATGGGTATCTTACAGCACACCCCCAAGGCAGCTTGTGAACCGTTGGAAAAATTGCTGAAGTCGGCAATGGCAAATGCGGAAAACAATCATAATATGGACGTATCTAAATTATATGTAGCCGAATGTTCGGTAAGTCAGGGACCTATCCTTAAAAGAATCCGTCCCAGAGCACAGGGTCGTGCGTTCAGAATTGACAAGAAGACATCTCATATCACACTCGTGCTTAAAGAAGCCGAATAACGACAGGAGGTATAGTAATGGGCCAGAAAGTAAATCCGCACGGTATGCGTGTAGGCATCATTAAAGATTGGGACTCCCGTTGGTTTGCCGGCAAAAAGAACTTCGGTGACCAGCTTGTAGAAGATTACAATCTTCGTAAAACACTCAAGAAACAGCTTTATGCAACGGGTGTTCCCAAAATCGAAATCGAACGTGATGCAACAAGAGTAAGAGTAAATATTCATTGTGCAAAACCCGGTCTGGTAATCGGTAAACAGGGAAGCGAAATCGAAAAAATCCGTAAGCAGTGCGAAACCATGCTTAATAAACCCGTCAACGTCAATGTTGTCGAGGTAAAATCACCCGATCTGGACGCACAGCTTGTGGCTGAAAATATCGCAGCACAGCTGGAAAACAGAATTTCTTTCCGTCGTGCGATGAAACAGTCCATCGGCAGAGCAATGAAATTCGGAGCAAAAGGTATCAAGGTAATGTGTTCAGGCCGTCTGGGCGGTGCTGAAATTGCCCGTTCGGAAACCTATCATGAAGGAACCATTCCCCTTCAGACATTGAGAGCAGATATAGATTATGGCTTTGCAGAGGCGGCTACCACATACGGTCGTATCGGCGTAAAAGTTTGGTTGTACAAAGGCGAAGTACTCAACGTAAATACAAACAAGAGCTTCGAACGTAACAACAGAAACGAAAGAAACGACAAGAACGACAGAAATGAGAGAAAGTCCCGCAACAACAGAAAGCCCCGTAGAGAAGGAGGCAATAAATAATGCTGTTACCTAAGCGTGTAAAATACAGAAGAGTACACAGAGGTCGTCTGACAGGTAAGGCTTACC
>CACYBZ010000020.1 GCA_902772795.1 uncultured Ruminococcus sp.
AAGGAAAAGGCAAGAATTAAGGAAAAAGCAGGTAAAAATGGTTGTCTGTTCCGTTTTATATGGCTTTGTATGGTTATTGCAGTTTCTGTTATTCTGGGAATGTTCGTATGGAATGGTATGAGGGATTTGCTGGGTATCAACCGTCCTGAAGAGGGAGAAAGTATTGTGCTTGATGTTCCGGCAAATGCCAGTTTTGAACAGATTGTGGATATGTTGAAAACCAACAATCTGATTAAAGATGAATTTTTCTTCCGTCTTTATGCCAGAGTGACCAACTCTACCAAAGGATTTGAAGAAGGTATGTATACCATGCGTCCGAATATGGACTATGAGGCGATTCTGAATACCTTGCAGTCCGGACAGCGTCCTACGGAAACCATTTCCGTACAGTTCAAGGAAGGTATGAGTGTCAGACAGGTGGCACAGGCACTGGAAGACAAGAAAGTCTGTAAAGCGGACAAGTTCCTGGAATTCTGTAATTCCAACGAATTCGATGAAGAATATTCTTTCCTGAAAGAAATTGAACCTAATGAACAATGTGCTTATCGTCTGGAAGGTTATTTATTCCCTGATACCTATGAATTCTATATCGGTGAAGATGCTGATGATACCGTCAGACGTTTCCTTGACAACTTTGAATACAAAATCTGTAAGCAGACCAGTAATGTGGCAGGATATCCTGTTGCTGTGTCCATCGAACAGGTGCTTAAGGACAGGGGAATGAATATCAATGATGTTCTTAAACTTTCTTCATTGATACAGGCAGAGGCAGCCAATATCAAGGATATGTATGTTATTTCTTCGGTATTCCATAACCGACTCAATACACTGGCAACAGATGGTATTTCTCCGTATGGTGACGCTGACCTGAATAAACTCCGTTCTGATGCTACATTATACTATCCTTACAGTTCACAAGAGGATATCCCTCAGGAAATTGTGGCTACTTTCAAGAGTAACTACAATACATATAATATTACGGGACTCCCGCCGGGAGCAATCTGCAACCCCGGTCTTGATGCGATTGACGCAGCGATTAATCCTGACAGTACCACGTACTACTACTTCTGTCATAAAGCACCCACTGCCACAGAAGGTGCTGTACCTTACTATGCAGAAACTTTTGCAGAACATCAGGTCAACATAGAGTTGGCAGGACTTTCTTGATTTGGTATTGAAAAAGGTTTGATGATGCTATGCAGTACAAACACATGAATAAGATATTTTATGTGTTTTATAAATTATACACTAATTTCCAACTTTTAATTTTGTACGCTATATATAGTAAAATTAAATTTGCTACTCAGACAATATACAGCGTCAATTTTCAAAAGTTGGAAACTGGTGTAAATTATAGTAGTGGTTTTGTTGATTTTGATTAGCATATAATGACTGTAATTCATGTGTTTGTTCTGTGTTTTTTATATATTGGGGGGAGTTTTTTGAAGAAGTACAAAGAAAAGACGATTTATATTTTTCTTTTCTTAGTTGTTTTGTTTTTTTTAGTAGTGTTTATTAAAATACACCCTTTAATTCTTTATGATGCAGATGATTGGGGATATTGTTCATATGAAAGATGGGGATTACCGGTTTGGAAAGGATGGAATCCGTCCAGAATTTTACCCGAAAATCTAATGAGTTGGTGTTCTGCAATCGGTGTATTTTTACTCATGCCCATTACAGGAGATTTTATTCAATCTCTTGCGATTATTTACGGGTTAGTGCTGACTTTTTTTGTTTTTGTGTATGTTTACACTTTTTGTTTATTCTTGCGAAAGAAGTTAAAGTTGTCCTCTGGCATGGTAATTTCTTTGGCATTAATCTTTCTTATTTTTCATTTTTTGGTGTTTCAAAGAAGTATAGGTGAAGAACGTGTTCAGCATATGTTTTCTTCTGTGGATGTAACGTGTTATTTTTACTATGTTATACCTAATCTGTTGCTTTCCAGTTTAGTGATGTATTTTATCACCAACGGATTTCCTCAGAAAATAATTTCTTCTTTGAAAACAGGGGTGATGATTTTAATTGTCTATTTGGCAGTGTTTTCAAATATGTTTCAAACTATCATACTGATGTCGTTTATGGGAGGTACGATACTGTATGATGTTTTTCAGACTAAAAAAAATAAAGGTAGATTTACTGATATTTTAAAGAGGCAAATTGTACCGTTGCTGATTATCGGAATGTGGTTGATATCCATGGCCTTTGAAATGAGTGGTGGAAGAGCCAATTATTTAGCGAAAGAACAATTTCCGCTGTGGGAAACATGTACAGAATGTTTGTGGTTTTTAAAAAACGGTACAAATAGGACTTTTTTGATTATTGCAGTTGTTAGCATTTTTACAGCGTTAATCACGTTTGGGATTAATCGAAAAAAGCATCGTATTGAAGAAAGTATTTATCAACAGTGTTTTGGGCTTTTTATTGTTTGTGGTGCGGTATCTCTGATTTTTGAAATATTGTTATGTGCCAAGACAATTCCTCAATATATCACTAGAACAGATATTTTGTTTAGCTTTGTATTCTATGTATTTCTTCTGATTGTGATTTCTCTCTATTATATTGTAGTGAATTACCGAAAATTATTGTTAGTATTGCCATTAATCATTTATGTTGCTTTTAGCATTACTGCTTTAAATACTGGTTATTATACTGTTTCAGCGTGGAATTCTGTGGATTATCAGATTTGTAAGAAAATTGATGATTATTTCATTGAGGAGTTTATCAAAGCTGATAAGAATTATGAAGAAAAAGTCGTATTAAGGGTTCCTGTTGCTTCAGGGATAGGAAACTGGCCTCATGACAGGGCTTGTGCATTAAGTATAGCCAAGGCTCTTTATAAGTATAAAGTTATCAACAGGAAAATAGTAGATGTGGAAATTATTCCTGATGTGAATATCAATAAAAGATTCGGATTAAATCCAGACGGTACTGTTTGAAATATATCCGTAAAATAAATGCACCTTTATCGTTGTCAGGGTAAAGGTGCTGTTGTTTTGAAAGGATTTCGTAAAAATTCCCTGTTCGGAGAAGGATATGTCTTTTATTTTTCGGACAGGTATGTTATAATCTGAAAAAGACAGGAGTCAGGAGAGGTACTTATGATATTGCACGA
>CACYBZ010000021.1 GCA_902772795.1 uncultured Ruminococcus sp.
AAGTTTAAGGGCGTTGCCCTTAAAAATCCCATCAGGGGCTTTGCCCCTGAACCCCACAAGCCTTTAAAAAGGCTTGACCGAAATTTTGTGTTGGCATAACTTGACAACAAAATCAGACGGATAATTTTTTCAGAAAGGCTTTTGTTCTTTCGTTCTTAGGATTGTCAATGACTTCCTGCGGTGTACCCTGTTCTACAATTACTCCGCCGTCCATGAATATCACTCTGTCAGAAACTGCCCGTGCAAAATCAATTTCATGTGTGACAATCACCATTGTCATTTTCTCCTGTGCCAGTTCACGCATGATTTTCAGAATACCGGCAGTAATTTCAGGATCGAGTGCCGAAGTCGGTTCATCAAAATACAGCATATCAGGATTCATGGCCAATGCCCTGGCAATAGCAACTCTCTGTTGCTGACCGCCTGAAAGTTCACAGGGATAGGCATTTTCCTTATCTTCCAGACCTACTTTTTTCAGCATTTTACGGCTTTCTTCCCAGACACTTTCCTTATCCCTTTTCATTACGCTGATAGGTGCATCAGAAACATTTTTAAGTACGCTATAATGGGGAAATAAATTGAAATTCTGAAAAACAAGTCCGAATTTAGCGTGTGCTTCTCTCAGAACCTTCTTTGACGGATAGACGGCTTTTCCTTTTTCACTGGTGATAATTTTCTGTCCGCTGTAGGAAAGTTCGCCGTTATCCATCGTTTCAAGAAATGTTGCACATCGCAACAACGTCGATTTTCCTGACCCTGAAGGGCCAAGTATAGAAACGACTTCGCCCTTTTCCACACTCATGCTGATATCTTTCAGAACGGTCTTATCACCGAATTTTTTTTGCAGATTGCTGATTTCAAGAATTTTCACAACAAAGCCACCTCCAGTCAATGGTAATAATCCAGATGCTTTTCAATTCTTTCCATACCGAAAGCCACAAGAATATTGAATACATAGTAGAACAATCCTGCTACGAACAACGGCATAATACTTGCCTGTGCAGCCGCCACCTGTTTTGCCAGTGTAAATATTTCGGTATAGGCAAGAGCAAACGCCAATGATGTATCTTTTACTAAGGTAATAATTTCGTTGGTTGCGGGCGGAAGAATATGCTTTACCATCTGCGGGAAAATAATCTTACAAAATGTCTGTGACTTTGAATAACCCAGAATTTGTGCAGCTTCTCTTTGTCCATTGGGTACGGATTGTATACCTGCACGGAATATCTCCGCAAAATAAGCTGCATAGTTAATGGAAAATCCGATAATGACGGCATAGAAGCGATAACTCTGTTCCAGCGGAATGTTGAACACATAATACGGAGCATAACATACTACCAACAATTGTAACATCAGCGGAGTGCCTCGCATAACGGAAATATAAATTCTCGCTATCCACTGCAAGACGACAAACCTTGACATACGGGCAAATGTGATAAGTAATCCTAACGGCAAAGCGAAAACCAATGTTAAAACAAAAATCAACAATGTTGCCCTTACACCGTCAAGCAACTGCCACAACACATCTACAACTCCCAGTTTTTCAGATGTTGCACTTTCTGCGGTCGTTGCTTCATCTATGTATTTATCATCTGCATTAAGACATACATTCGTTGCCAGATTCCATTTTTCAGCAATTTCGTTAAATTTGCCGTCTGCTTTCATATCAAGCAATGTTTTCTGCACAACATCTCTTAAAGAGGTATTTCCCTTTTTAAAACCGATACCATACTTTTCACTGGAAATATGTTCGTCAAGCATACGGAATTTGTCACCACGTGTTTCTATCTGGTAATTCGCCACGCCGATGTCCATACATACCGCCTGTGCCATACCACTTTCCAGACTTAAAAAAGCACTGTTATAGTCGCTTACCTGCTGTAATTCTTTAAAAGACTTCGCCAGTTTCTTATTTTCGTCCGTGGCATCATCTGATGTCAGAGCGGAAAGTGCTGACGAATCTGTCTGTACAATGACAATTTTTCCTGCCATATCTGAAAGTTGCTGTATATCTGAATCTGCTCTTACCACAACTACCTGGGAGTTGTCTACGTACGGTGTTGACCATGTGTAGTCATTTTCTCTGCCGTCAATCGTAAAACCGTTCCATATACAGTCTATTGACCCGCTATTTAACTCCATATCTTTGGAATCCCAGTCAATAGGCTGTTTGATAAGTTGCCAACTGTTTCGTTTACAGACTTCTTCTGCCAAATCCAAATCAAATCCGACATATTCCCCTTTATCATTCTTGTAACCGTAAGGAGGAAAATTCGCATCAAATCCAACTGTCAGAACTTTCTTTTCTTCTGTTGCCCGCACTTTGCCCGTAGTCACATACAGCATACTCACTGCAAACAATACAACCAAAAACATAACGAATATTCTGTCTGTACGCTTTACTGACCTTATCAATGAAATTTCACCGTTCCTTTCTCCATACCATATTATCCTGTCCACGTTCTTTCCCCTAAAATTTGCTACCGCAAATTTTCACGAAAAGTTTTGTCAAACTTTTTCAAAAGTTTGTGGGGTTCAGGGGCAACGCCCCTGATGGGATTGTCAAGGGCAACGCCCTTGACCTCATACATCACTAATTTACCACGCTAAAATAATAACATCAATCCTTAACGATGTCAACCGCCCTAATTAAATCCACCTTCACCCAGTCGGGCAAATAAGCGTCTGACTTCTGCCGCAAGTAAACGATGTTCAGATAACTGTAATTGAGGGTCAACACTGATAATTTTCTCCGCTGACTTGCCTGCTTCTTTGAGATTTTCCAGATTGGAAACATCAGCAATTTTCATTTCGGGCAGACCGTGCTGTCTTGAACCGAAAAAGTCCCCCGGACCTCTCAGTTTTAAATCAGCATCAGCAATTTCAAATCCATTGTTTGTTTTACACATCGTTTCCAGCCGTCCGACAGTTTCTTCATTCTGATTGTCGGATATCAATATACAGTAGGATTTTTCACTGCCACGTCCTACCCTACCTCTTAACTGATGTAACTGCGATAATCCGAACCTTTCCGCATTTTCTATGACCATAACTGTCGCATTCGGTACATTGACCCCGACTTCAATAACGGTGGTCGATACCAGTATCTGTATTTCCCCTGACACAAATGACGACATGATTTCTTCTTTCAATGCCCCTTTCATTTTACCATGCAATACCCCTACAACATATTCCTTAAAATATTCCGTCTGTAATTTTTCAGCATATTCCTCAGCACTGGCAACCTTTATCATTTCATTTTCCGTCACTGCCGGGCATACAATATAACATTGATGTCCTTTGTCAATCTGTTTGCGGATAAAGTGATAAATCCGTTTCCTTTTCTTACTGTCCACAAGATATGTTTCCACAGGCTGTCTGCCCGGAGGCATGGTATTGATAAGAGAAATATCCAGATCTCCGTAAACAATAAGTGCCAGCGTTCTGGGAATAGGTGTCGCCGACATAATCAGCAAATGTGGATTTGCTCCCTTTTCCACAAGTGTATTTCTCTGTTTTACGCCGAAACGGTGTTGTTCATCTGTTACTACCAGCCCCAGATTAGCAAATTCCACACTCTCTGACAATAAAGCGTGCGTACCTATCACAAAATCACATGCACCTGTCAGAATAGCATCTCTGATCCGCCTTTTCTGTTTTGCAGTACTGCTTCCCAGAAGTAATTCCACATTAATGCCTGTTCCTGAAAACATCTTTGCAAAAGAAAGATAGTGCTGTTCTGCCAGAATTTCCGTAGGTGCCATAAATGCCACCTGATAGCCGTTTCTGACAACATTATACCCTACACAACCTGCTACCGCTGTCTTTCCGCAACCAACATCGCCCTGTATGAGTCTGCTCATCGGATAATCACACCGCAACATATCCTGCATACAGTCTTTTACGGCATCTTCCTGCCCGCTGGTGAAATCAAATGTCAACAGTTTACGATAATCTTCCGTATAATCTTTCGTTATGGTCACAGGCGTTTCTGCTTTCCGACCGCTTTTCATGGAATACAGTCCCAATGACAATACCAACAGCTCTTCAAAAATCAACCGTTTTCTGGCTTTCATCATATTTTCCTTGTCTTGCGGAAAATGCACCTGATGTACAGCCTCGTCATAAGTAACAATATCACATTCCTTTCGGATATCTTCGGGAATACTCTCTTTGATATTCTCGGGCAACATTGCCAAGGCATTTATCATCGCTGTTTCAATCTGACGGGTAGTAATTCCTGCTGTACAACCGTATATCGGACGAATATTTTTCGCCTTTCCGCTGGAAATAAATTCAGGAGATACCATCTCTGTTCTGCCGAAAG
>CACYBZ010000022.1 GCA_902772795.1 uncultured Ruminococcus sp.
GGTCAATGTCAAGAAAAATTTTCTCTTTTCGGACGGTTACGAAAAATGTCTATTGCAGGAAAAGAACGGTAATGCTATAATCACATTAAGAGAAAACAGCGGAGGGACAATAGCATGAATCTGGAAAACGGACTGTCTTCCGAAGAAGTTCAGCAGAGAGTGGAGAAAAAACAGGTCAATCAGGCGGAAAATTTTGAAACAAAATCATTTCTGCAGATTTTCAAGGATAATGTATGTACATTGTTCAATGCCATGAATTTATTTCTGGCATTGGCAGTTGTCAGTGTGGGGTCATACAAGAACATTCTGTTTATGGGGATAGTGATTATCAATGCCCTGATTGGTACGGTTCAGGAATTGCGGGCAAAGAAAACTATCGAAAAGCTTTCGATTGTCAATCAGCAGAAAGTCAGTGTTCTGCGTGACGGTGCTGTTACCCGAATCAGTACAGACGAACTGGTTCTGGACGATGTTTTTTTTCTGGAAAACGGCAATCAGATTCCCACAGACTGTATTATCCTTGACGGCAGTTGCGAAGTCAACGAATCACTTCTTACAGGAGAATCCGATGCAGTTTTCAAGAACAAAGGTGATGAACTTATCTCAGGCAGTTTTATCGTCAGCGGAAAATGTAAGGTGCAGGCGGAAAAGGTCGGCAGTGATAACTATGCTTCCCATATTTTCAGGGGAGCAAGATATGTCAAAAAAGTCAATTCGCAGATAATGAAAGCCCTCAATTTTATCATCAGAACGATGTCGGTGGTGATTGTTCCCGTAGGCATACTGCTCTTTCTAAGACAGTATCTGTCCGATAATGATGTCAGGCAGGCTGTCATAGGGTCGGTCGGTGCGTTGGTGGGCATGATACCCGAAGGTCTGATATTGCTTACCAGTACCGTTCTGGCAGTGGGGGTTATCCGCTTGTCCAGACAAAAAGTACTGACACAGGAAATGTTCTGTATTGAAACACTGGCAAGAGTAGATGTACTGTGTCTGGACAAAACAGGAACTATCACCGAAGGGTGTATGGAAGTCAGCGAAGTCATTCCCACAGATGACGGACAGCGTGAACATCTGGAAAAAGCTTTGCACGTTCTTTCACGCTATTCGCAGGATAACAACCCGACTATCAATGCTGTCAGACAGCGGTATTGCGGAGATACGGATATTACCGCAGAAAAAATTATGGCATTTTCCTCAGAAAAAAAGTGGTCAGGCATTTATTGCGGTGAGGATGGTACTTTTCTCATGGGGGCAGAAGAATTTATATTCGGTGGTAAAAACGACAGCATACAGCAACTTTGTCAGGGTATTTCTGACGGTTACCGAATTATCACCGTTGCCTGTTCTGCAAACGACTTTCAGGACAGGAATTTACCGAAAGATATTGTTCCGCTGGGAATTGTTGTTCTGAAAGACAAAATCCGACAGGAAGCCAGAAATACACTGGAATATTTTGACAGACAGAATGTAGACATCAAAGTCATTTCAGGCGACAATACCGCAACCGTTTCAGCGGTTGCCGAACAGTCGGGAGTAAAGCATTATGACAGGGTGGTTGACGCTACTACACTGCAAAACGAAGAAGATATCTATGACGCAGTAGAAAAGTACAGTGTCTTTGGCAGGGTAACGCCGAAACAGAAATTACAGATGGTGAAAGCCTTACAGAAACATGGTCATACCGTTGCCATGACAGGGGACGGTGTCAATGACGTTCTGGCACTCAAGGAGGCGGACTGTTCCATCGCTATGGCAAGCGGAAGCGAGTCGGCAAGATGTGTGGCTCAGCTGGTATTGCTGGATTCTGATTTTGCCTCTATGCCGAAAGTTCTGGCAGAAGGCAGACGTTGTATTAATAATATCCAGCGTTCCGCCTCACTTTTTCTGGTCAAGACTATTTTTTCAACGATACTGGCTGTCATTTTTGTTTTCTGGGGTCAGCAGTACCCTTTTTCTCCGATACAGATGACGCTGGTCAATGCGTTCTGTATTGGTTTCCCGTCTTTTGTGCTGGCACTCGAACCGAATGAAGATATTGTCAGGGGGAATTTCCTGATGAACATTCTCAATAAAGCCGTTCCGGGAGGGATTACCGTTGTCTTTGCGGTTGTTACGGTAAAAATACTGGGAACTGTTTTCGGATTTGACCCTGAATTTACGTCAACACTGGCGGTTTCTTTGACTGCTTTTACAGGTCTGCTTGTGATTTTCAAGACAAGCCTGCCTTTCAATCCCGTCAGAGGGGTTATGTTTGCCATTTCGGTGAGCGGTATGGTTTTCGGCATTGCCTATGCCAAGACCGTTATCCGAAAATGGTTTGGTATTATCAACTTTTTCGGATTTGCGGATATGTCCGAAAAATTTCTGTTGTATTTTCTGCCGTGTGCAGGTATTACCCTGATGTTTTTTATCGGGGTGAGTTTTGTGAGAGGGAAAATTATTTCCCGAAAATTACAGATGTTCATCAAAAAAAAGAATGAGGTGTAAAAAAATGCTGGAAGAAAAAATAGCCGAATTGCAGAAATGGATTGATGACAGTAACAGGATTGTCTTTTTTGGCGGTGCGGGTGTCAGTACAGAGTCGGGAATCCCTGATTTCCGCAGTGTGGACGGTCTTTATCATCAGAAATATGACTACCCTCCCGAAGAAATTTTAAGTCATACCTTTTTTGTCCGACATACCAAGGAATTCTATGATTTCTATCGTGACAAGATGTTGTGTTTCCAGGCAAAGCCGAATCAGGCACATCTGTTTCTTGCCCGTCTGGAACAGAAAGGAAAACTGCTTGCCGTCATTACACAGAATATTGACGGTCTGCACCAGCAGGCAGGCAGTAAGACCGTCTATGAACTTCATGGCAGTGTTCACCGTAATTTCTGTATGGAATGCGGAAAATTCTATGACGGCCAATTCATTGCCGAATCCACAGGTATTCCCAGATGTACGGCTTGTCATGGCATTGTCAAGCCTGATGTCGTTCTGTATGAAGAAGGGCTTGATGATTATACCGTCACAGAAAGTATCAACGCTATCAGAAAGGCGGATATGATGATTATTGCGGGAACAAGTCTGAGTGTCTATCCTGCGTCAGGACTGATTCATTATTTCAGGGGAAAACATCTCGTGCTTATCAACAAGGGACAGACTGCCATGAGAACAAATGCAGATTTGGTTATCAGTTCGGCTGTGGGCGAAGTACTTTCCAAAATCGTGCTGTGAAAACATCAGTTATTCAGAGAAACTTCTTGTCTGAAAGTATCTGTTTCTTGTGAAGTTTTGTTTCCGACAATTTCCGACAGAAAAAACTGTTTAAAAATAAAGAATTTGCTTGTAATGATTTGTATAATATGTTAAAATAAGCAACGACAGTCTGACCTGACTGTCAAAGCAGAATACAATCAGACAAGGTGAATTTTTATGAAAAGCTGGATTAACAAATCAATTATTTATCACATCTATCCTTTGGGCTTCTGCGGAGCTCCTGAGTACAACGACGGTGTACAGAGTTACCGTCTGGATAAGGTCATTGACTGGATACCGCACTTTAAAGAACTGAATATCAATGCGGTATATTTCGGGCCTGTATTCGAGTCCACCAAACACGGATATGATACGAAAGATTATTATCACATAGATGTCAGACTGGGCGATAACCGTTCGTTCAAGAAAATCTGCGACCTTCTGCACGCTAACGGTATAAAAGTTATTCTGGACGGTGTATTCAATCATGTCGGCAGAGATTTCTGGGCGTTCAAGGACGTTCAGCAGAACAAGCAGGGTTCTGTGTATTGCGGTTGGTTTCATCGTCTGGATTTCGGCGGTCACAGTCCTATGGGAGACCCGTTCTGGTATGAGGGCTGGGGCGGTTATTATGACCTTGTCAAACTGAATTTACAGAACCCCTATGTTACCGAACATTTACTTGGTGCTGTGGGCATGTGGATAGATGAATTCGGCATTGACGGGTTAAGACTGGACGCTGCGGACTGTGTGGACATGAATTTTTTCAGACAACTGAAAGATTTCTGTCATAAAAAAAGACCTGATTTCTGGCTGATGGGCGAAATTATTCATGGCAACTATACCCGTTGGGCTAACGGGGATATGCTCGACTCTGTAACAAACTATGAATGTTACAAGGGTATCTATTCTTCTCATAATGACCACAATTATTTTGAAATTGCCCATTCTCTGCAAAGACAATTTGCTCAGGGGGGAATTTATGCCAATCTGTGTCTGTACAGTTTTCTGGATAACCACGATGTGGACAGAATTGCCAGCCATCTGAAAGACAAGAACCATCTGAAAAATGTTTATACCGTCATGTACGGTATGCCGGGTGTGCCGTCAATCTATTACGGCAGTGAATGGGGCATTGAGGCGACACGCACCAGAAGTGACGACAGACCTTTACGTCCTGAACTGAATCTGGGACATATTCCCAATGCCAACGAAGAACTTAACCGCTATATCGGAAAACTGGGTAAAATCAGAAGTTCTCTGGAAGCCTTGCAGTTCGGCAGTTTCAAAAATGAGTGTATCCGCAATGAACAGCTTGTTTTTTCAAGGTCATATAATCAGCAGACCGTCTATGTCGCTCTGAATCTCAGCAACGGTTACAGTGAAGTCGGTTTTCATGCGGTGGGCGGTTTTTCAAAACTGACTGATGTACTCACAGGGCAGGTATTCGACAATACAGGTTATGTCAATATTCCTATGGACGGTTACAGTTCGAGAATACTTGTGATGAACAACGGTGATTTCTCTGTTGATTTTGAGGAAACGGAAAAAATTGTTACCGTTCTTGACGAAGATGCTGACGTTTCCGAAACCGAAGAAACGATTGAAGAAACCGTAGCGGAAACAGTTGCCGATGTCGAAACAGTCGAACCGTTGACGGAAGTGACAAAGGGCAGATACCGTCATTATGAGGGAAAAGAATATGAAGTTCTTTGTGTATGTGAACATTCAGTCAATGCTGAAAAACTGGTGGTATATCTTGATGTGGAGAGCGGAAAATATTATGCGTATCCTTATGATGCGTTTGTCGCACTCGCAGAAAAGAACGGCAAAACAGTAAGAACATTCGACAAACTGAGCTGATGATAAACGGTATTCGGATATGATGAAGAAGGTAGAAATATTTACAGACGGGTCATGTCTGGGCAATCCCGGAGCAGGTGGCTGGGGAGCGATACTGCGGTATAAGGGTACGGAAAAGGAAATTTCAGGAGGCGACAAAGCTACCACCAACAACCGTATGGAACTGACAGCGGTAATTGAGGCCTTGTCAATGCTGAAAGAACGTTGTGACGTGACATTGTACAGTGATTCGCAATATGTCTGTAACGGACTGGCGAAAGGCTGGGCGAAAAAGTGGAAAGCTAACGGCTGGAAAAAAGCCGACAAGACCCCTGCTTTAAATTCCGACCTGTGGTCGAAGCTGTTGGATTTATACGAAAAACACGATGTTCATATTGTGTGGGTGAAAGGTCACGCAGGGCACCCCGAAAATGAACGCTGTGACCGTCTGGCAGTAGCACAGTCAGAAAAACACGTTTGAATATTCGGGGACGCTGTCCCCGAACCCCTGTCAGGGGCTCCGCCCCTGAACCTCGCAAGCCTTTGAAAAGGCTTGACCGAAACTTTAAGGCAAAATCTGCATTCGCAGATTTTGGGAAACGTACAGAAAATAATCCGAAC
>CACYBZ010000023.1 GCA_902772795.1 uncultured Ruminococcus sp.
AAAAGATTTTTCAGTTTATATTTGAGTGTTTTCGGTTTAGGCGGTTCGCCGATACGGATAAGCAAAGCCTCATGACCCAATCGACACAAAGTCTTTTGCAAAGCATAAGACTGCAACAACGCACCGTAGTTATACGACTGACTGAAAGTAAGAACAGCAAGTTTCATTTTCGGACACGCCTCCCCGAAAAAATCTGTTTTACTTTGTCGGTCAAAAAGCGGAATTCTTCTGTCCGACAAAATACCGCCACAAATAATCCGTTAGTAACCACCAGACAACACAGTATTTTTATCAGAAAAGGAACAATTCCGCTGTCGGGTAAAAAGTGACAAAGATACTGTATGCCGACAAAGGAAATAACACTGATTACGGTACATTTGAGATATTGCCAGAAGTACAGATACAGTGGTTTTCTGAAAATATGACGGAACACCATAAACGGCTGTACCCAGAATCCCGTAAGCAGAATAGAAAGAGAAGTCCCGATAAAAATTCCCGAAACGCCGAAGAAATGCACACCAATCACCGACACGGCAATATTGATGATACATTGTATAAGCGGAACATAGCGGTCGTTGTAGAAAAGACCTGTTGCACTGCGGAACATTTCGATAGCACGCATATTTGTCTGAAGATAGTAGGAAATAATAATTACCATTACCGTATATTGTGAAAGCAGATAATTTTTACCAATCCACAGTGTAATAAAGGGGTTTGCCAGTACACCGAGTGATACCGCACAGAAACCTGAAAGCCACAAATTGACAAACTGTACACTGCGGAAAACCTGATATTTCTGATTATCATTCTTTTCGGCACAGAGATTTCCCACACTGGGGACAACAGCGTCAAAGACCGTCCAGAGCATAGTTTTCACAACGGTTAAAATAATGCCATAGTTGGAATAAATCCCCACAGTGACAATTCCGATAAATTTGGAAAGGATAAGATTATCGGAACTGTTCAGTACCACAAGCCCCACTTTGTGCAGGAACATCGCCCCGACATTTTTACGGATATGCTGTTTTTCTCCAGCGGAAATATGACCGTTCACATTTTCTTTGAGATACGGAAAGCATTTATCTGCCCTGATAAAAATACGAATGTTCATCGCATAATTGACAGCAACGGATATCAGAAGATACAGCATAAAATTGTGGCTGATACACAAGACAAAAATTTCCAGAACACAGCGGATTACCGTAAATAAGGTATTGTTCAGCGTGACCGCATAGCCTTGCTGATGTGCCAGAAAAACAGACTGTTTATAGGCAAAAAAGTAAGTGGAAACTGTACGGATAATATACAGCAGATAAATCACTTCAAGACTTTCGGGAATGTGGGGCATATCCGCAATGAAAAAGGAAAGAAACGGCATAAGAGAAAGTCCGATAATCAGCACAACACACCCGATGACACGGTAAATTCTGCGATAGGCGTTCATATAAATCTGAATCTGAGAGATATTATTTTCAGCGACAGGCTTGTATAACAGATATAGCATAGCACTGCCCGTACCGAGTTCCGCCAGTGACAAAAACGACAGAATATTCACGAACAGTCCGTTAACGCCCAGATACTCCACGGACATCTGATAGACAAAAACGGTTCTCACGGCAAAATTCAGCACCTGTTCGATAATTTTAGAGAACATAGCGGTTGAAATATTTTTCGTGACAAATTTTGTTCTTGACAGTTTTTTCACCTCTTTTTCGTTAAGGACGTTGCCCTTAACAATCCCTTTTTGGTTAAGGGCGTTGCCCTTAACAATCCCATCAGGGGCTTTGCCCCTGAACCCCACCACTTTTGAAAAAGTGGACAAAACTTTTATGAGAATTTGCGATCGCAAATTCTCTTGGAAAAGAACGGTATTTTAAGAATAGTCTGTGATTTTCCGCAATTCAGAAATAATATTATCCAGATGACAGAGTGCTGTGTTACTGTCGGTAAAAAGTGTCTGAAAAAACTGAGAAAGATTTTTTTCAAAATTGTCAGGCAAAATCGTAAGATGTTGTTGACAAAGTGTAATCAGCTTTTTTTCTCCGAAATGTGTTTTTCCGTTCAGAGC
>CACYBZ010000024.1 GCA_902772795.1 uncultured Ruminococcus sp.
ACTTTTCAGATTTTCTTCACTCATCAGAAGTTCTTCATAAAGTTTCTCTCCCGGACGCAATCCTGTAAACTTGATAGGAACATCTTTATAGGGAACTTTACCATACATCCGGATAAGATTTTCGGCAAGCGTAAGAATCTTGACAGGCGAGCCCATATCCAGAACGAATATTTCACCACCCTTTGCCATTGCTCCTGCCTCCAGCACCAGCGATACGGCTTCGGTAATTGTCATGAAATAACGGATAATTTCAGGGTCTGTCACGGTAACAGGTTTTCCCGCCTCAATCTGTTTCTTGAACAACGGAATGACTGACCCGTTTGACCCCAGTACATTACCAAATCTTGTCGTCACAAACTCTGTTTCCGACCCTGACTGTGCCATATACTGTACAATCATCTCACAACAACGCTTCGTTGCTCCCATAACATTCGTGGGGTTGACTGCCTTGTCTGTGGAAATCATAATAAATTTCCTGACACCGTTCAAATCGGAAAGTCTGGCAAGGTTGAATGTTCCCACAACATTGTTTTTTACGGCTTCTTCGGGAACGTCCTCCATCAAAGGAACGTGCTTATGTGCTGCCGCATGAAAAACCAGTTCAGGCTGATACTGTTCAAAAATTGAACGCATCTTTTCATAATCCCGTACAGAAGCAATCAATGTTTTAAGATTAATGCTGTCGCCGTAATTCATCAGCAATTCCTGCTGAATCTCATAAGCGTTATTTTCATAAATATCGACAATAATAATTTCTTTAGGGGAAAAACGGGCAATTTGTCGGACAAGTTCCGAACCTATCGAACCCCCTCCGCCTGTTACCATACAGACACGGTCTTTAATCAGTCGCTTGGTATCTTCATTGTCAAAGGTAATCGGAGGTCTGCCCAGTAAGTCTTCCATATTGATATCATTGAGCTGGCTGATAACCGTAACCGGTTTCTTGTTGCTCTTCTGGCTGTTCTCATATCCCTCAAATATCAGATTGCCGACATACGGAATCACCTTGATTTTACAGGTCGTTTTGGAACACTCTCCGAGAATCCTCCGTCTGTCATCTTCCGAACAGGACGGAATAGCCATAAGAATCGTATCGATGTATTCCTGCGTACAAATCTGCTCAATTTTGTCTGTAGTACCAATAACAGGAATGTCCTGTATCTTTTTGCCTGTAAGTTCCTTGTTGTCGTCCACAATGCCCACAATATGATACTGCTTGGCTACTTCATCGGTTTCACTGGCATTCATAATTTCCTTAATGATAATCTTGCCTGCACGACCTGCACCGACCAGCAACGTTCTTCTGCGGTGCATATTTTCACCGACTTCCACCAGTTTCAGAAACGTCTTGCGGAAAATCAGCCGGAAAGCCATTACTCCGAATACAGAAAACAGATATTCAAAAAACACAAACAAATAAAAAGAACTCAGATTGGTATCTTCTGAAAAAGCTCCTGACCTTCCTGTCAACAGTACCACTACCATGGTAAAGGTAACACCCAATAAACAGGATAAATAGTCTGTTGCCCTAAAATACCGCCATAATTTACTGTATGCCCCGCAAGCCCACAAGGAAATAATCCCTACCAGAATTGCAATCAGCGTCTGCCAGGTGAGAATATAGGGCTGTATCGGTATGACATCTAAAAGTGTCAGCACATAGTTCGCCATGAGTGCCGAAACACCCAGAATAAACATATCTGCTATTGCCAGCACAAATTTTCGTACATTAAAACCATTGACCTTCTGTTTAAAATCCATTCGGGAAAATCCTCCTGACTATAAATACCTTTTTTCATTTTCTCCTTGTCACAACTTATCATTTCCCCTGTATATCAGTCCACTTAAATTTTATCATAACACATTTTTTCTGATTTGAACAGTATTTTTGCTAAATTTATTCAAAAAAAACAAATTTCGTAAATACCGCATAGTATGTCATATACCACACAGAAATTTCATATAAATACATTGATTTTCTAGCTAACGGAGGGTTTCTCATGAAAGGAATTGTTGAGGAAAGAGCCGTTGAACTCGGTAAATACATCATAGACCAGAAAACAACCGTCCGCAGTACAGCACAAAAATTCGGTGTAAGTAAAAGTACGGTACATAAAGATGTCAGCGAACGGTTGAAATATGTCAATCCGCAACTGTACACACAGGTAAAAAAAATTCTGGAAATCAACAAATCCCAACGCCATATCCGAGGCGGTATGGCAACCAGACGTAAATACAAAGGCATTTCCTGAACCGTAAAAGCACCGTCATCATGACGGTGTTTTTTATTTTTTTCAAAAATATTTAAGATAAATATTTGCACCTTACTGTAAGTTATGCTACAATATTCTGCAAAAGAGAATTTCTTTCCGCCTTTTCAGGCAGAAACGCTTTCTTTTCCAGCCTGAAAAGGCTGGCAGAAACTTCAGCACAAAATTTGCTGTTGCAGATTTTGGCAAGGTATGATAGGAGAATAGACAATGAAAAAAAGATGGTTGGCATTAAACTTTTTTGTAGCACTGGCAATTATCGTTACTTCCGTGCTGATTATCCGTACAGGCAATGTGTATGACATTCATACACGCTACTATCCTGAAACCATGTCCTATGACAGTATTTCTGTAACATTCGACAAAGAAGATATTCTGGCACTGAAAGGAATGTATCTGAATGATATCGGAGAAATGATTGTCAGTGTGAAATCTGTCGGACACGGTTACGTTGATGTCAAGACACAGATAGCCGAAAACAATACTACTGTTTCTTCCAGATTTTATGTAGCTGGCTTAGGCACAATCTTTGAAAAAAAATTTGACGGACTGAATTTCACAGGATATCAGGTAGTCATGTGGGAACTGCTGATTATTCTCATTGCCGTGGAACTGATTATGTTGTGGTCATTTCTGGAATGTAAGAAGCAATCCGACTTTTCTGACAAACGAATTGCTTACGGCGGTATTCTGCTGTTCAATCTGGGACTGACAGGGCTGAGTATCTTTAAAATCATACGTGACGAAATACTGACATTTTCTGCTTTTGAATTTCTGTTGCAGGAATCAGGCCGTAATTTATTATTCTGTCTGATTCCCGTCATGTTGCTGATGTCGCTGTCTGTTGTTGTGGGGAACATCGTTACCATACGCAAGAAAGGCTATCACCGTAATAACGGACTGGGTATTGTTCTGGGAATCGTATGGTTTTCTGCCACGTTTGTGGCGGTTGCTCTGGACAGTCTGTACACCGATGCCAGCTTTACCAGTGCACTTATCGAAGATCTGGTAACGATAATCGTTTACATTATCGCTTATTTAGAATGTATGGTACTGGCAACCTGCATCTGTAATTTTGTCGAAAGGCACAGCGATAAAAATAAAGTATGGTACACTTTTCCCAACACGTTTCTGAAACGGTTCAGAAACGTATTTATTCACCAACTGCCAAGACATACAGCAATTTTGCTTCCTGTTGCCATCTTCTTTATTTGCAGTTGATTTCCTAATTCATATTTTTCCAAAATGGATTCCCTCACGCCGTCAGCAGTGAGGGAATTTTTTCATAATTATCTGTCAAAACAGGTACACTGTCAGAACCGAAACCCATAAAATTTCGGTCAAGCCTTTTTTAAGGCTTCTGGGGTTGAGGGGCAAAGCCCCTGATGGGATTTTTAAGGGCAACGCCCTTAAACTTTTGTCTGTTGCACTTCTACCAGTATACCATCACGCAACGGTGTAATTATATTCTGCACAACCATATTTGACTTCTGTATATCTTCCAGTCTGTACACCGTATCATCGGGCAGAATATCCGTACAGTAATCACTGTCATTCAGTCCCAAGGTACGCAGATAGTCCCCCTGGGGTGTCTTATACCATACTTCTATGGTGTACATCGTCGTATATTCATCATAAATATCCTCTGTATGTTTTTCCCTTTCTTCTATGACGATTTTTTTGAGTTCTGCCAGAAATTCATCAAAATTCTCTTTCTGTTTTACGCTCATCACTTCGGGCAAACTGAATTTCAGATGTCGCAAAGAATAATACTCTTCCGACTTACGGTAATCATTAAAACCGTAATGTTCCAAAAGTTCATACACTTTTGCTTCATAATACAGATTGACATTTTCCCTGTAGTCACTATGCATATGGTAATCTCCTGTATAGCCGAAATTCGCTCCGTCTATATTGACTGTACCTGCAGATGACCATACCTCAAATGTCAGATTCCTGTCTTTTGAGGTAAACTGAAACCGATGTTTTTCCGTTTCTCCCATACATTCGATATTTTCGCCTTTTACCAGATTTTCGGCATACTTTTTTATCTCACTATCGTCTGCATATTTTGCACGGCAAGATGAAATAAACAATATCATCACTATCAGTGAAAGCACAAAAATCGTCTTACTCCATCTTTTCTTCATAGCTTCTATCACCTTTATCAATGTACACCAATGTTTTTCCAGTTACTCAGATCAAATATATTATCCCGCACAGAATACCATACACTTTCATGAAATTTGACACCATTGTTTCTCATCGGGTCATATTCATGTGACGTTATGACAAACTGCTCATGCGTATACTTTTCTTCATCACTGATGACTTTACCCGTAAAAGGATTTACCGGATTGGAAAAAATATTTTTTATAGACAACGTGGGAATATCAGCATTTGTCATAAAATCATTAACCGTCTGTACTTTCCCTCGACTTTTAAAATCTTTCACCATCAGAAGCGGATTGTAAGAAAACACATTAGTATCTTCATCAAGTTTTAAATCAGAATAATCGGAATTATTTACACCAAAACTGGAAATACCATGGTCAGCAACCAAAATAATCCTTGTATTGTCATAAACATCATTTTCTTTCAGATAATCAAACCATTCGCTGAGTTCTATCATGGTGGCCATATTGCAATGATAATCTGCCATCATCTTATCCGTAAGATGAATTTTCATTGTCATATAGTCAAATCTGTCTTCATGTTCACGGTCATATGCTGTATTATCCACCTCATCTTTGGGAATATAATCAGGGGTCTGCAACAGATTCGGTTCATGAGATGTATTATTCACCATCATCAGAAATGTATTATCGTCATCGTTTGTAATATTTGTCAATTTATCCATATTGTCAAGCACACTGTACGCATCAAGAAACAACTTCGAATTTCCTTTTGATTTTGACATTCCCTCCAGGATGTTCATATTGATAACTTTACCCGAAGAAGTATTATACATACCGTCATTATACAATACAGAATGTGTACACAACGGCAATACCTTACACAGAGAATAACAAAAGAAATTACGTTCCAGATGCTCCTGCACACCCTCTGTATTTCCGTTAAACATTCCTTCTGTCGAAAAGGCAAAGATGTTGTCATCATAGTCGTAGATATCCAAATTAGAAATCGTTGTGTAGTTAGCATATGGCACGTCAGAAACCGTGACTTTATACTGATTTTTACTGAAAATATCCGGCAACATCTTTAATGCTTCATTATGTTTTTCTTTCAAGGACTGCGATGACCGCTGATTCATAGCATACGGTGTATACTCATAGCCACCGAAAACAGCAGGCGAAGCAAAATTGGTATGTGTACCAAAAGAAAGCGTATTGGGATAATACACAAATCCATCAAATTTATTTTCCAATTCAGGCTTCTCATGAAAAATTCCCGGCACAAAACAGCCCTCTGCACGATCCAACATAAGAATAACAATATTTTTTCCCTTTTTACTCATAGGAATAACAGAATCCCCTGCCAGTTGTCTGGCATTGATAATTTTTATGGTTTTATCCACATCTTGATTAATAAGAAAGACATTTCCAACAAACATTCCTACAAAAACAATAATTCCTGTAAGACATATCCACCGAACCGAATTTTGCTTTTTTTCTACCCAAAACGCAAACAACAAACTGATAAAAAGAATCACAACACCATTGACCAGCAACTGCACCGTAGTAAATGAAGGCAATGTGTCGTACTTCAATAAATAGGAAATATTGCCCAGACTATGACCGAAACACATATAATCAACAACAAATACACCACATAATACCCATGCAATTAATTCCATGATTTTTTTTATCAAGCTGTTACTCAATAAATAGAACACACCAAACCATACAACAAATGTTCCGAAAGACAACAAACCACAGTTCAGTACATACCAGAGAGGGTGAAATAATGTTTTTTTATCCACAAATTCACTCGGTGATGAACTGATGACAGACGATGGTATAAGAAAACCTGTCAGAACAACAATCAGTATCATACATAAAAAAAACAATTTCCAATCCGGATTTTGAACAAAAAATCCGGGCATTTTCACTTTTACTTTTTTCCTAAAACCGTAAATACAAATGGGAAGCTGTAATAACAACAAAAAAACTACTGCCGATATCATAGCAATTTTCTGACGATATACACATAAATATCCCACATAAAATGCTATCCCTGCTAGCGAAAAAAGCGTACAAAGAATTAACGGTGCCTGTTTTACTTTATAAAAAATATTTTTCAATAAAGAAAAAATATTGTTCAATGTCCAATAAAAGGTAAGTCCTGCTGGAGAATCGTACAGAAATACAAGAAAAATCAGTGCCATGGCATATAACTGGATTTTGCTTTTCAAAGGAGCACCTTTTGTATAGATTTCACTGGAAATAATATTAATAACTGTCATTAAAATGGGCAGCAGGTTGATACTTATGCCTGAAACAGTCAGTAAACCATCAGGTACGCCCAAATTCCTGATTGGTCCAAAAGAAACACCTTTTAAAAGTTCCAGCCCTGACAAAAACTGATAGGCAGATATAAAAAACGGAATTTCCAGAAAAAGAGGCAATGCCCCTCTTAAAGAGTGAAACGGACTGTAATGATTCTGACGATAATAGGTCTGCAATATCATAAAACGTTCATTTCCGGAAAATGTTTTTTTGATATGCGTAACCCAACGTTGTAGTTTTTCTTCCGTTTTCCGCTCCTCATTCTGTAACATATCGGCACGGTGATATAACGGCAATACCAGAAAATTCATCGATATACTTAATACAATAATTGATATTCCGCAACTGCCGAAACGGTATGACAATGAAAAAATAACATCAAAAAGCAATTTTAATGGACCAATGAGTAAATTTCCCAAAGCGGTAAAAAAGTTCATAATTTTCCTCCTGTTCTTTATGATTTCTGCAATTTTCGGACAATCATTTCCGCACATTTTATACCGTCTATGCTTGCCGACATAATTCCTCCTGCATAGCCTGCACCTTCTCCGCAAGGATATAATCCCTCAACAGCAATACTTTGCATATACTCATTCCTCAGAATACGTATCGGAGACGAACTTCTTGTTTCCACACCTGTCAGAACAGCATCACCATCTGAAAACCCTTTCAGTTTACGCTCAAAATCCAGAATTCCGCTTTTTAAAGCTGTACAAATATCCTCTGAAAAAAGCTGATTAAGGTCTGCCATCTCGGTTTTTGCGGTATAACTCGGAATAACCTCACCAAAACCGACTGTCTTTTTATTGTGGAAAAAATCGTCTGTTCTCTGCACGGGTGCTTTGTAAGAATAACCGCCCAACGCAAACGCTTTTTCCTCCAGCTGTCTTTGAAATTCCACCCCTGCCAGAACATCTTCACTTTTAAAATCGTCCGTACTGATTCCGACCAGTAACGCACTGTTGGCATTGACTTCATCTCTGGCGAATCTGCTCATACCATTGGTGACAAGTCTGTTTTTTTCGCTTGACGCTCCCACAACTGTTCCTCCGGGACACATACAGAACGTATAAACCCCTCTGCCATTATCAAGATGGGTGGATAATTTATAATCAGCAGATTGCAGATGTCCCTTATCAGCAAAACTGCCGTACTGTGAACGGTTGATTTTTTCCTGAAGATGTTCAATTCTTACGCCAACAGAAAAGGGTTTCTGTTGCATGGGAATACCGATAGTTTTCAGCATAGCGAAAGTATCTCTG
>CACYBZ010000025.1 GCA_902772795.1 uncultured Ruminococcus sp.
AGCAATTTTCACCTGTCATATTTTTTCGGCAACAAAGAAAGGTATGTCTATGATGTATGACAACTCTGACATAATAAAAATTTCTCAACAATCTCAATATACGGTTTATACAGATAAAAAGAATTTTATCCTTGTTTTTGAACCTGTTGACCTTGTTATAAAAACAAAACATTCTGCCCATGTCATAAATGGACTGGAAAATTTGTTTAAAAAAAGGAAAAAATGTTTTCTTGAAAACCTGAAAAACATTGCTACCTTGAAAAGCATTGCTGAAATCGGCAACGCTTTGCCTGATTATACCGAAATAGTAGAAACAGATTCAGATTTCTATATCAAAAGCCGATATTATGATGCTGATGTACTGCAAACAACAGACAATGACAAAAATTTTTTTGAGAAAGTATTTCTGCTATGCCGTCTGATGAAAAACATTATCTCTGCAACAGGCAAAGAACCTGTTGTAGAACTGGATAATATCATTTTTGAAAATAACATCACCAATCAGATACACCTACTCTATATTGACTTGACAACTACACAAAATAATGTTTTGCCTAATCAACTCAGAGAAAAAATTATACAGAAAATCTATAAAAGAAAACAAAAATTTCCTGATTATTATCGTATCCATAACAAAGAAATAACTTTCAATCGCTATCACCCCAGAATGATGGAATATGTAAATAATCTGTTAGATTCTCTTTCTCCATTACATCACAATATGTCCAACTGGACTTTATCGTGTACCATTGCCAAAAAAATCTGTCAGTTTATCGAGCAAGATAATGACTATCTTGTTTATCCATATATTCCCTCCGCATTACCAGACTTAGCATATAGTGAAAAAGTTACTCAAGCCCTGCATAAACACGGACATCTTCTGTTTCTCCGCTCCGATAACAGAAATATACTTCGTCAGGTTGCAGACAGCTACATAGCAAACATGAACAGGAAATATCTGTATACCGTAAAAGGTTCAGCAGAAAATGGACTGGCAAATATGCTGGAAAGTGATATATTCACATTTCATTCTGGAAAAAAGCCTGCTTTGAAATGTCTTGCCACACTTAAAACATTATGCAGTGACGGTCTGCTACTTGTGATTGAAAACTGCGATATGGAAAACGATACTTTTTTTCGTAATCTGCTTAAACTACCGTCAGACATTCTTATTCTTACTGAACAGGATTACAGTGAGTACGGTTTATATACACTGACTTTTTAAGGACGGAACAATATGAAAGATAACAGAACGCCTATTCCCAAAGGAACAAAAATTGACTATGACAACAGCAAACAAAAAATTATTTTTACCATTGACGATGTTATCGGATATGGCGGAAGCTGTGTTGTCTATGATGCATTTTATACAGATACTTATGGAATTCGTCATGACTGTATTCTGAAACAACTTTATCCACTGCATGAAAATACCGATACCTTATATAAATGGGCTAATGTACCTGTTACAGAGTCTCAGCTTAACAGATTTCTGTACGCTTCAGAAATTCAGAAAAACATCAGCCAAAAAACTGCCACTGTTAATACCACATCTCTGCTGTATTCTGTCTTCTCTTATCAGGATTCCGTCTATTTCCAGTGTTCAGAAAAAAATTTCGGCAGTTCAATGGACAAAATACATTTTGATAATCTTCACGAATATTTTTTTGTTCTGTTACAGACAGCTAGAATTATCAGCGAATACCATCAACAAGGCTGGCTTCACCTTGACATCAAACCTCAGAATATATTCTGCAAAACATCTGAAGACCATCACTTCTCCATGCTGATGTTCGACTTTGACAGTCTGATAAGAACAGACTGTGTTGCGGATTCTTCTCATGTTATTTCCTGTTCCCGAAACTATGCCCCGCCTGAAGTACTTCAGGGAATGCGGAAAAATATCGGTATTTTTTCGGACTTTTACGAAATAGGCTGTATGCTGTTTGAAAAGATTTTCGGTCGTTTTCCAAAGTCAACAGAAATATCAGGATTTACAAGCTACCCATGGTCTGAAAGTACGCTGAAAAACAGTAAAAATCCTGAACTGCTGTCTGCCCTTAAGGATTTTTTCCGCCATACTATCACCGTCAGTATAAAAAAACGATATCAGACAGATGATGATTTTGTCAACGCACTTGAAAATTTATATCAGCTCTCCTACGAACAACAACGAACTGTCGTATCCAACTTTACCACACCATCTATATTTTTTACAGGAAGAAAACAGGAAACAGATACTGTCAGACAGAAATTGCTGGAAAATGGTACGGTAATTATTCAAGGAGTAGGTGGTATTGGGAAAAGTTCACTGGCTCTGCATTATGCTGACCTTTATCGTGATTGTTACCAGACAATTCTGTATCTTGAATATCACAATTCACTGGACGAATTGATAGAAAGTGATATACAGATAAACGGTATTTCTGAAAAACTTTCTTCGACAGAAAAAATGGCAGTTTTCAGAGAACTTGTTGACAGTCAAACATTAGTCATTCTGGATAATCTTTGTCACACCAACTTTGAAACACTGTATAATGACTGGATTTCACTGCCTTGTCATGTGATAGTC
>CACYBZ010000026.1 GCA_902772795.1 uncultured Ruminococcus sp.
AATCGCCTGACGTATCCACCATGTAGCGTAAGTAGAAAATTTGAATCCTTTGGTATGGTCAAATTTTTCGACAGCCTTAATCAGTCCGAGATTGCCTTCCTGAATTAAATCCAGAAAGTGCATACCTCTGCCAAGATAGCGTTTGGCGATACTGACAACCAGACGAAGATTGGCTTCTGAAAGACGTTTTTTGGCAGCGACATCACCATTCTGAATTTTTACTGCCAGTTCAATTTCTTCCTGTGACGACAGGAGCGGTACTCTGCCGATTTCTTTCAGGTAAACTTTTACAGGGTCGTCAATAGCGATATTGTCAGGAACAGAAACATCGACATCTCCTGCCTGTTCACGGGCTTCTTTTTCAATTTTGCTGATTTCTATGTCGGAAATGTCCTGCATATCGTCAACCAAATCTTCTACGATTTCAATACCTTCTTTTTCCAACTGTTCGTACATATTTTCCAGTTGTTCCGGTTCAAAATCAATTTCACCAATGATATCGAATATTTCTTTTGTCGTCAGTTTTCCTTTTGCCTTTCCTTTTTCAAGAATTTCCTTTACGACACTTCTTTTATCTGGTTTTGTTGTCGACATAGTTTCCATTCCTTTCTTTTCCTTATCTCGTTTGTCTGATACGCCAAAGTCTGTATCAGCGTAGCAAACAAAATAGTGGTTCTTCTGTAACACATTTGGATTGAAACCAAATGTGGTTATCGTTTGCTTTTACCGTACTTACTGAAAAGTTTTCCGACATCATCGTCAGACATTTCGGACGGCTTTTTACGTATTTTCTGTTCACTTTCCTTTTTCAGTATAGTTATGCAGTTGTCTAAAGACGACTTACTAAAATGCTTTGCCGAAAGTTCAGAAACATAAGCGGTAATATAAGCAATTTCTTCTTCCGTAAACTCCTGAGAAAAAAACAGAAGTTCTGCACTTTTTCCGTTGGTAATTCTGCCCGTGACAAAGCGAAATACTTTTTTGTTAAAAGCAGTGACAAAATCCGTTGGTTTGATTCTGCTGTCTATGTACTGGCACATATCAGGATTGTTCATCAGAAAAGCAATAATATATTCTTCTGCATTTGCTCCCAGAAGATTATCTTTCTTTTCCGTATTGATAGTATCATTTTCTGCCAGTGTTACTGCCTTTTTCTGATTGATTTCTCTGTCTGCCTGTTGAAATTTTACTTTTTTTAATTTTCCGGCAATACGCTCTTCAATAGAGGATTTCTCAACACCGAATTTTTCACTGAGGCTGGAAATATAAAGATTACGTTCAATGGGGTTATCTGAAGTGGCAATAATTTCTGAAGCCTGTGTCAGATAATCTATTTTCCCCTGTGTGGTTGAGGTATTGTACTTGTCACGCAATTTTTCCAGCCGATAATCAATATCCATTGCACTCTGTTCCAGAATAACTCTGAACATTGCCGGACCTTTGTCACCGTGAACTTTCATAAACTCATCAGGGTCTTTAGCACGGGGAATGGTCAGTACACGGACTTTTAACCCTGCTTTCCGTAATATGGTAATTGCCCGTTCGGTTGCGGTGCGTCCTGCGTCATCGGAATCGTAGCAAATGACGACTTCATCAGCATAACGATGTATCAGTCCTGCCTGTTGTTCGGTAAGCGAAGTTCCTAATGTTGCCACAGCGTTTTCAAATCCTGCCTGATGTAAAGCAATCACATCCATATAGCCTTCTGCCAGTATCAGTTCTCTTCCCTGAAGATTCTTGGCGAAATTGAGAGCAAACAACTGACGGCTTTTGGAAAATACAGGAGTATCTGCTGTATTGAGATATTTGGGTTTGCCATCACCCATAATTCTTCCGCCAAAAGCAATGACATTTCCCCGCAAGTCCAGAATGGGAAACATGACACGGTTAAAAAAACGTGATGTCAGATGTCCGTTCCTTGACACATATACCACATTGGACTGTATGAGTTCTTCTTCTTTGAATCCTTTATTATGCAGATAATCCACCAGTTTAAAGGAATTTGGGGCATAGCCCAGACCAAAATGTCGTATAGTTTTATCTGTCAGTCCTCTTTCTCTCAAATAAGCAAGTGCCGATGTTCCATTTGCTGACATCAGGGAATGATAAAAAAACCTTGCAGTTTCACGGTTGATTTCATATATCCGCCGTTGTCTGACAGCAGTATCATTGTTCTTGATATTGTCTTTTGGCATATCCATTCCTGCCCGTTTGGCAAGAAACTTTACTGCGTCAATATAATCCAGATTTTCTGCTTTTTTGATAAAATGGATGACTTCTCCACCAACGTGACATCCGAAACAGTAAAATGACTGGGTATCGGAATAGACGCAGAATGACGGTGTTTTTTCGTGATGAAACGGACATCTGCCTTTGTACAGTCTTCCTGCTTTTTTCAGATTGACGTACGACGAAATAACCTCGACAATGTCATTTTTGTTTTTGAGTTCCTGCAAAAACTCGTCTGGTAAAGCCAAAATCATCACACTCCTTGTATACCATGTATAAAATCATACCGATAAATAAAAAATATATACTCACCCTTTCTACACACGGTACTATATAATCCCATAAACAACGCTAATATTCCTGTTTTTTCAGGATTACAAATATATATACGAAAAAATTTGTAAAAACCCTTTATTTTTCGCAAAAATTTTTCTACCTGAACAGTTGGCATGATTTTCTGAAATACGTAAAGATAAAAAAGCACCTGTGGCTATGACAATTAAAAGTTTTGTCCACTTTTGGGGGAGTGGTGGGATCAAGGGGCGACGCCCCATATGCACTAAGTTAATTTTTATTACCCCTCTGTCAGCCGTTGGCTGACATCTCCCCTTTCAGGGGAGACTCTCTGAAAGC
>CACYBZ010000027.1 GCA_902772795.1 uncultured Ruminococcus sp.
AATCGCCTGACGTATCCACCATGTAGCGTAAGTAGAAAATTTGAATCCTTTGGTATGGTCAAATTTTTCGACAGCCTTAATCAGTCCAAGATTACCTTCCTGAATTAAATCCAGAAAGTGCATACCCCTGCCAAGATAGCGTTTGGCAATACTGACAACCAGACGAAGATTGGCTTCTGAAAGACGCTTTTTGGCAGCAACATCGCCGTTCTGAATTTTTACCGCCAGTTCGATTTCTTCTTGTGAAGATAAAAGCGGTACTCTGCCGATTTCTTTCAGATAGACTTTTACCGGGTCGTCAATGGCGATGTTGTCAGGAACAGAAACGTCTACATCTCCTGCCTGTTCACGGGCTTCTTTTTCAATCTTGCTGATTTCTATGTCGGAAATGTCCTGCATATCGTCAACTAAATCTTCTACGATTTCGATACCTTCTTTTTCCAACTGTTCATACATATTTTCCAGTTGTTCCGGTTCAAAATCAATTTCACCGATGATATCGAATATTTCTTTTGTCGTCAGTTTCCCTTTCGCCTTTCCCTTTTCGAGAATTTCCCTTACGACACTTCTTTTATCAGGTTTTGTTGTCGACATAGTTTCCATTCCTTTCTTTTCCTTATCTCGTTTATCTGATATGTTGGAGAAAGCTTATATTCAGTGTAGCAAACAAAATAATCTTACTTTGATTACTATCCAAAGCAGTTATCGTTTGCTTTTACTGTACTTGCTGAAAAGTTCTCCGACATCATCATCAGACATTTCAGATGGCTTTTTACGTATTTTCTGTTCACTTTCTTTTTTCAATATATTTATACAGTTGTTCAAAGACGACTTACTAAAATGCTTTGCAGAATTTTCAGAAACATAAGCGGTAATATAAGCAATTTCCTGTTCCGTAAACTCCTGTGAGAAAAACAACAGTTCTGCACTTTTTCCGTCAGTGAGTCTACTCATGACAAATGTAAATACTCTTTTGTTGAAAGCAGTGACAAAATCTGTTGTTTTGATGTTGCTGCCGATATACTGACACATATCAGGATTATTCATCAAAGAAGCAATAATATATTCTTCAGCATTTGCTCCCAGAAGATTATCTTTCTTTTCAGGATTGATAGTGTCATTTTCTGCCAGTGTCAGTGCTTTTCGTTGGTTGATTTCTCTGTCTGCTTGTTGAAATTTTGCTTTTTTCAATTTCCCGGCAATACGTTCTTCAATAGATGATTTTTCAATACCGAATTTTTCGCTGAGGGTGGAAATATAAAGATTACGTTCGATAGGATTGTCTGAAGTAGCGATGATTTCTGAAGCTTGTGTAAGATAATCGATTTTTCCTTGTGTGGTGGCAATATTGTACTTGTTTCGTAATTTATCCAGTCGGTAATCGATATCCATTGCACTTTGTTCTAAGATAACTTTGAACATTACCGGTCCTTTGTCGCCATAAGATTTCATAAACTCATCAGGGTCTTTGGCATGAGGAATCGTCAGTACACGGACTTTTAACCCTGTCTTCCGTAATATGGTAATTGCCCGTTCAGTTGCTGTTCTTCCTGCGTCATCGGAGTCGTAGCAAATAATGACTTCATCAGCATAACGATGTATCAGCCCTGCTTGTTGTTCAGTAAGCGAAGTTCCTAATGTTGCCACAGCGTTTTCAAACCCTGCCTGATGTAAAGAAATTACATCCATATAGCCTTCTGCCAGTATGAGTTCTCTGCCTTGAATGTTCTTGGCAAAATTGAGGGCAAACAACTGACGGCTTTTGGAAAATACAGGGGTATCCGCTGTATTGAGATATTTGGGCTTACCGTCACCCATGATTCTTCCGCCAAAAGCAATGACATTTCCTCGAAGATCCAAGATGGGAAACATGACACGGTCAAAAAAACGTGATACCAGATGTCCGTTCCTTGATACATACGCTACATTGGACTGTATCAGTTCTTCTTCCCCGAACCCTTTGCTACGTAGATAATCTATCAGTTTGAATGAATTTGGTGCATAACCCAAACCAAAATGACGTATAGTTTTGTCTGTCAGCCCTCTTTTCCGAAGATAAGTAAGGGCAGAGGTTCCGTTGACTGACATCAGGGAATGATAGAAAAACTTTGCTGTTTCACGGTTGATTTCATATATCCGCCGTTGTCTGACAGTATTATCATTGTTTTTGAAATTATCTTTCGGCATATCTATTCCTGCCCGTTTAGCAAGAAACTTTACTGCGTCAATATAATCCAGATTTTCTGCTTTTTTGATAAAATTGATGATTTCTCCGCCTACATGACAACCGAAACAGTAAAATGACTGTGTATCGGGATAGACACAAAATGACGGTGTTTTTTCGTGATGAAACGGACATCTGCCTTTGTACAGTCTCCCCGCTTTTTGCAGATTGACGTAAGACGAAATAACTTCGACAATATCATTTCTGCTTTTGAGTTCCTGCAAAAACTCGTCCGATAAAGCCAAAATCACCACACTCCTTGTATACCATGTATAAAATCATACCAATAGATGAAAAATCACTATCAACAACTTAAGGAAAAATCGTAATTTACCATAAGAGAAAAAAATCAATTTATATCTGATTTTGCTTTTTGTTCGAG
>CACYBZ010000028.1 GCA_902772795.1 uncultured Ruminococcus sp.
CATAAATAAGAATTTAACAACTTTCTAAGACAATTCTGTTGAATTTTGTTTCTCTGTGCATTACAGGAAAATACGATTATTTTTATAACGATAATAGTGACAAAAAATATATTTTATGCTAAAATGAAAGATACATATGGTTGAAAAACGTTGCCCATGTACATTTTCCGAAACAAGGGCATATAACCGCAAAAATATATCAGAAAATAACGGAGATTGTAGCTATGAACGAAAAAGTGGGAATGGTAAGTCTGGGCTGTGCCAAAAATCAGGTTGATGCCGAAATGATGTTGTATACCCTCAGACAAAGCGGATATACCATCGTAACTGACCCTGCCATGGCAGATGTGGTTATCGTAAACACCTGCGGATTTATCGAATCCGCCAAACAGGAAAGTATCAATGAAATTATTGAACTCGGCAAACTCAAAAAAGAAGGACGTATCAAAGGCATTGTTGTCACAGGCTGTCTTGCAGAACGATATCAGCATATGATAAAAGAAGAACTCTACGAAACAGATTGTGTTCTGGGAATAGGGGCAAATAAAAGTATCGCTGACGCTGTTGCTGAATGTCTTAAAGGAGAACAGCAGGAACTTTATCCTGACAAATACCTCTGTCCGCTTGACGGCGGAAGAATACAAAGTACACCGCACCATTATGCTTATCTGAAATTGGGTGACGGTTGTGACAACCGCTGTACATACTGTGCTATTCCCATGATCAGGGGAAAGTTCAGAAGCCGTACCATGGAAAATATTCTCAACGAAGCCAGAACCCTTGTCGCCAACGGAGTAAAAGAACTTATTCTCATTGCTCAGGACGTAACAAGATACGGTATGGATTTATATGGGGAATACCGTCTTCCGTTATTATTGAAAGAACTGTGCAGAATCGAAGAGTTAAAATGGATACGTCTGTTATACTGTTATCCTGATGCCGTTACCGATGAACTGATTGACTGTATCGCCACAGAAGAAAAGATTTTGCATTATATCGACTTGCCCCTACAACACTGTAATGACCGTATTCTGAAACGAATGAACCGACGTGGCAATAAAAAACAGATTATGGAAGTCATTACCAAACTGCGTGCCAGAATTCCCGATATCATTATCAGAACAACATTTATCTGTGGTTTTCCCGGGGAAACAGAAGAAGAATTTACTGAACTGTCTGAGTTTGTACAGGAAATGAAGTTTGAACGTATGGGCTGTTTTGCCTATTCACGGGAAGAAGATACGCCTGCTTATCATTTTCCTGACCAGATTGATGAAGAAGTCAAGGAAAAAAGAGCAGAAATTCTCATGGAACAGCAAATGACGATTATGGAACAGTACTGTCAGTCACTCATTGGCAAAACACTGGAAGTCGTCTGTGAGGGATTTGACCGATATGCACAATGTTATTTCGGCAGGTCGAAAGCAGACTCTCCTGACGTAGACGGAAAGATATTTTTCCGTGCAGAGGAAACCAATCCGCCGACAATCGGGGAATTTGTCAATGTAAAAATTGATGACTATCTTGACTGTGACCCTGTCGGGGTGATGGTCTGAAAGCAAAGGTGACAGGATATGAATTTGCCAAATAAACTGACTTTACTCCGTATTATTTTGGTTCCGTTTTTTGTGGCATTCTTACTGATAGAGCAAATCCCATGGAATAATATATGGGCATTGCTGATTTTCATTATTGCCTCACTCACCGACTTCTTCGACGGACGCTATGCCAGAAAATACAAGATGATAACGGATTTCGGTAAATTTGCCGACCCGCTGGCAGATAAAATTCTGGTAATATCGGCGTTCTGTTGTTTTGTACAGATGGGAATTATGCACTGTGTTCCGCTGATTATCATACTTTTTCGGGAATTCGCTGTTACTTCGGTAAGGCTGGTATCCGCCACAAAAGGAAAAGTCGTTTCCGCCAATATTTTCGGCAAAGCAAAAACAGTCAGTCAGATTGTCACTATCATTGTCATGATACTGAATCTGGTGATTGTGCAACTGTTCGGAAATATATTTCCGGAATTTGTCTTTACCATCATCAATGAAGCAGTGATATGGATATCTGTACTGTTTACCATTATTTCGGGAATTATCTACCTCAAAGACAACGCTGATGTCTATAAAACGATGAAGTAATACGGGAGAGTTTTATCAATGAAAAAAAAGAAGCAGTCTGTATGGTACAACGACTACATAAGAACAACCGATGATGACAGATTTATTCTTTCACACTTTTTAAAAGATTTTCTGTTTCAGCACCGCTTACGGTATATGGTATATTTTCGGACAGCACAACATACCCGCAGTAAAATCGTCAGACTGTTCTGCGAATATAAAC
>CACYBZ010000029.1 GCA_902772795.1 uncultured Ruminococcus sp.
CGATATCCAAAAAGCCGTACAGAGCTACAAATGCGAAGTCAATACCGAAGCCGTTGAAAAATATCCTATGACAATGTTCATTACTGAGCCTGCCACAGAATCCGCTACCAGTGATGAAATTGCTGACACTGATGTCAATGCTGATGTCAGTGTAGTATCTGAGGAATAAACTTCTGTTTAAGAATATCAACTCCCGAAACACAATACCGTGTTTCGGGAATTTTTTTCTTTTAAAATCAAATCCGTGTATATAGCGAAGAATAAAAAACATCAATATTCCCATACTATACCAAATACTATAAAATGCTGAAAACACAAAAAGTCACAGCACACTTTTGACTAAGAAAAATTCCATTTTTACCGATGACAGATAACTCTTCTTGTATCGTTCACCTTTTCCTCACAACAATCGTACAGAAATGATTTTGTAAATATATCTCGGGGGTGTTTTCATCATGACTGCTGTCTTTGAAAAATTGCACACAATCTAATAAAAGCCTTGTCATTCCAAATAACGTGAGAAATCTCTTTTCAGGCTCTTTTGCTTCATTCAAAAATGACAAACAACGAAGTTTATCTATTGTTCCAAGTCATGACAGACAGCACATATTTGCTCATTTACAGATGATTGTTCAAAAAATAAATTATCCCGAAAAAAAGTCACCCACAAAAGTGAGTGACTTAAAAAATGTACTGATAAACAGTTAATTATTCAGAAATTCTTTTTCTTGCAACTACTACTGCACCGCCAGCAAGCATAACTACTGCCAAGAGACCTGCAACTGCTGCACTGTCGCCTGTAGCAACTTTACCTGTAGCTGATGAAGTTGTGCTTGAAGATGTTGTTGTACCGCCTGTTGTACCACCTGTTGTGGTTGAACCTGCTGTAGAACCGCTTGTAGTACCTGCTGTACCTGCTTCTGTAGCTGTTGTTGCACTTGTAGCACTTTCAGAACTTTCAGATGTAACTACTTCTGTATCTGTTTCTGTACCTTTTTCTGTATCTGCTTCTGTGGTTGCTTCTGTTTCTTTCTCTGTTTCCTTCTCTGTTTCCTTCTCTGTAGGTGTTTCTGCTTTAGCGATGCATTCAAAACCTGCTTTGAGGGTTGAAGGGTCGAATGTGATTTTTACAGCTTCTGTATCGGGGTCAACAAAACCGATAGCATTATCAGCACCGTCTTCATAGCTTCCTACGTCGTTGAATGAAATTGTCCAAGCACCGTCCTGAGCTACTTTGTACTCAAAGGAGTTGTCCCACATTTCTTCTGATACGGGAATGGTAACACTGTAGATACCGTCTTCACCCTTTGTCATCTGATAATCAGGAACGTTAGGTGTCCAAGAGGGATCGAAGATTCCGCTACCAACTGCGAAATAAGTGTGGTCGCCTTCAACGGGGGAAGGTTTACCAACTGTGTAAGGATTATCGATACGGCTTGTTGTCTTGTAACCGTCGAACATAATGGTAACAACGTCAGCTGTTTCAGCTTCTTCACCGAAGTCAACAATAGAGTTAGAGTCAATACCGTAAGCTACGCCGCTCTCATTGAATGAGAACTCCCAAGGGTTAGATGCGTCCCAGCCTCTTACAACAACTTTATACTGTGCACCATAGTTGAACTGTTCGCCACCATTAGCAACACCGTTAAGGTTAAGGTACCAGATACCTGCTGTTTCGTCATAGCTCATGTTGAAATCGTCGTTTTCGGGCTGCCATGCACTACTGCCAAGAAGACCAGCGTCACCGACTACTGTGTAACTCCAGTCAGTAGGATTCCAGTCAGCCGGAAGTTCAGTAACGTCAGCGGATGCGGAAATAGCTGCACTTGCACACATTGATGCTGCCATCACACCTGAAAGCAACACACCGGTTAATTTTTTCATTGGATTTTTCCTCCCTATAAAGATAAAATAAATATTTGCCCGAAGTCTTATGCTTCAGTATCGCTATTATACACCAACCATAAAATAAAAGTCAATATGTCGTTCTTAATTTAGTTACATTTTTGTTATTTTTGTAACTTAACAACAAAAAAAGTATGGATATTTATTGACAAAAAACAAATTTGACTTTTTTATCAGAAAAAACAACAGAAAAAAGACATTTTCTGTAAAAAGAAAGAATAATTTACAGTATCACGATGATATAATGTTATCTGTTTTTTCTGTATCTGAGGGAATAGTGTTTTTAATTTCCCTGTAATGTTGTGTATCTTGACATAAAATCAACGGTCAACAATGTAGACAAAAATCAGGGAATAAGTTTGTTGATAATTTTC
>CACYBZ010000030.1 GCA_902772795.1 uncultured Ruminococcus sp.
ATCACGTCTGCCAGTTTGAAGACAATTCCGTATTGGTTTGGCTGGGCATCTTTTTTCATACGCAACACCTTTAGATAACAGACTTACAGAAATTCCCACATCGCCCTTTTAAAATAACATTAATGTCAAATGATTACACTCTACATTCTAATGTAGAAATTTTTTCAATAGGATTATAGTAATATTTTACTATCTTAAATGCTTTTTAAAGGGAAAGAATATTCCGAAACCCCGGAATTTTGAATATAAAATCACCATTTCATTTTTTGCGGAAAAGTCGGAAATATGGGTGTCAGCGGAAAGCTTTATAAATATTTTACGCAAAGTTCCGCAAAAAAACACAGCTAAAAACGCAAAAAATGCATAATTCGTTTGCTTTTCCGAAAATATTTCCTTCTTGCCAAATCACTGCAGAATACCCCCACTTCCTCTGACTGTTTTCATCAGCTACAATAGTAACTGAAAACTGACGGGGAAGCCACAGGAAAGAACCCCGTATTCCCAAAGAATACGGGGTTCTTTATCGGCTGATTCTACAACACTTTTGTCAGTGGGTGATGGAAGATTCGGTTGAATCCCAGGGCATACATATCGTAAAATTCTTTGTTTTCCTTGTCATCGAACAGTATGGAACAGCGTTCACTTGCCGAGGACACAATGTTATAAATATCAATTTTCAGATATGAGGTATTTTGTTTTTTCGTCTGCAGAATACTGTAGGATATAGGAACAGAAACAGTCTTGACGAACACCTGTCCCGGAAACTGGCGTTTCAGCCCCAGAGCAAAATTGATACTGTCATAAATGACCCGTTTGTCGTTGGCAAAGCTGTTGCCGTACATGAACGTTTTCATCAGTTCCAGTGTGTAATCACACTCAGGGTCAAGGAATATCATATTCAGTCTGGGCTTATCTTCAGACTGCAGAGCGTTAAGCAGAGCCTTCTTGTTTGTCGGTTTGAAAAATTCCTTGTACTCCTCTATCAGTGACGGACAGGAAATTTGTAACATATTGATTTCCTGCGAACCGTCAAGCAGAACATCAAAATTTTCTTCAATCACACTTTTTTCGTACACTCTCACATAGGCGAAATCACTTTTGATATTGTATTTCCTTGTCGGGTAAATAATGCGTTTTGTCTGAGCCAGAATAAGCAGTGTGGCAAGTGTTTTAATCGTATCTGTATTACGATAGATGATTTCCATTTCCTGTTTTTGTTGTTCGTCCCATTTGAATGTGTGCTTGAGATCAGTTTCAGAACGGAAAATGATACTTTCTACCAGATTTGTCAGTTTTTCATCATGATGTACCTTGATAACCGCTTTCAGGTGTTCATAACAGATATTATAAATCACCTCAGGAATAGAGTCAAGATTATTCTGTCTTAACAATGTTCCGAATACAGAAACAGGTATAGCACTGTTCATCCATTGATAGGCACTTCGATGGTAGTCAGAAAAAAGCGTTTTTTTCGTTTGCATACATTCTTTGATTTCTTTTGTCCAGCCATACATCTCAACGCAATAATCATATTGATTGGTAATTACCAACGTGTAGCTAAAATACATCTCAAACAGATTTTGGTTGATATTCTTAAACATCCCCATTCCTCAATTACCTCCGCTTTTAATTTCAGAAACCCCATATCTATATTTTAATGGGTAAGTAAAGTTTTTTCAATAGTTTTTCTATCATGTCTATATCTCAAAAAAACTAATTTTTTGCGATATCTATGCGATATGATAAAAAATGATTTTTTTTATCATAAATATTGCGTAATACTGCGGTATAAATTTTATGATTTCCGTAAAAAATAAGCATAAAAATGTATTTTTATATCTTTTAACATAATTTTATATCTTAAATAGCATAATAAAATACATAAAAAAACGATTTATTCCTATTTGAGCTTTTGCTTTTTTTGTCGTACACTGCTCGCAAAACTTTTTTTTCCTATGCATAGACTCAGATAAAAATCATCTGTAAACTGTGCTTAATCATAAATCCATAACCATTTTTCAATGAAGCATTCAGGAGGGGATTGTAATGACAGGTTTATTTTATGATGTATTGCCTGCGGTTTTGTTTCCGATATTTATTTTTGGCATTGTCGGACTGGTCAGGGAAAAAAAAATTAAAGCAACTTATCGCAAAGTGTTCAATAAGTTGCTTTCACTGCTGTTCGTTATGGCTGTCGGTGGAGGAGTGTTGTTGTGTGCGACGTTCCGTTTCAGACAGGTCTGTATTGGTATTTTTCTGTTGTACGTTGCTTTTCTGCTGTTCCGACTGGCGAAACACAGATGTCCTGATAACCTGCTCAGCGGACTGTTATGGAATATATTGATTTCGGGGTGCAACAGTGCAACGACAGTTTTGTTTGTTTTTTCACCGTTTTTGTGGACAATCAATGTGTATTCGTTGATTGTCTTGGGCAATATGTTGTAACTTGCGTTTGATTTATTGTACAATATGAAAAAAACATCTCATAAATGTATCGATAATATCGCAAAAACAGACAAAAAATATTCGGAAATAAATATTGTTTGTGAACAGTCTATTTGTTAAAATAGCGATGTAGTGTATCAATATAGATTTTTTGGAAAGTGGTGCGGTATCGTAACAGATTACGGTGCCGTATTGCTTTTTCGGAAAATAAAAAAAAGTCCGAAACATTCGGACTTTTACTATTCACCGTAGACTGGCGCGGAAGAAGGGATTTGAACCCTTGCGTCAGTTTCACCCGACCTACTCCCTTAGCAGGGGAGCCTCTTCAC
>CACYBZ010000031.1 GCA_902772795.1 uncultured Ruminococcus sp.
CTTAAATATACATACGTTGTATCACAAACAGCATTGTTCAATCTGCCCTTGATTTCCAGACGGTATTGATAAATCTGTCCGTCACATAGCCAATTACCGTCTGACATTTCGCAGTAAGTTTTCATATTGCCTTCGATAGTATTGCTGACTTCCGCTTTTTTCTGACAAGATGCCATGCAAAAAATACATACTGCACACAATAAGAGTAAAATAATCTTTTTCATTATACTTCATCAAATCCAAAGAATTTTTTCAGACCTCGTTTTTCTTTCAGGTCTTGAACGGTGAAACCGTAATGCGATGCACTTGCCAAAATAATGACATTTTCTAAAAATTCATCATACGGCATAGATAACCATTCTTCAGGGATTTCCACACGGATTGTTCCGCCGTCATTATGACCGCCTCCCCACCACCAGGCTTCATCAAGTTCCGCTTCATAAGTGCCGTCATCTTTTTTGTTGAAACAATACCACGATGCCCATTCTCTCATACCATCAGGATTTTTTCCGCCCTCATAGTGCGGTGCAGAATAGTCTTTTTCCGAATACCCCTCCTCACCTTTTTCGGCTCTTCGGCGGTAAACATAAAACTGTTCGCCTGTATCCTGCGGAATCCTTTCAATAGTAATAAATCTTTTTTTGTATATCGTCTTTTTCGTGCCTTGCACACGGTTTTCCTCTGTCATAACTTCTTGAAAAAAGGGTATTTTGTCAGCGTCATCTGTTCTTGTTTTCAGTTCGTTCGGAATATCCTCATTTTCAAGCCCTATAAAAGAATATGACGATGTACTGTAACTTACTGTTCCGTTTTCATAAATATAATAAGTTCCGATACAATGGTTTTTATAGTAAACCCTATATTCATCATCAATCCACATAACATTCAACCTTCCAAAATAAAAATTGTTTTACCTTTATTATAGCGTATTACAATAATTCCCGTCAAGAAAAAAAAGATTCTTTCACTTTGTCAGAATGAAAGAATCTTTCTTTATGTTTACATGGTGATATTATACGGGGTGAACTTTATTTTTCATATCGACAAGTTCGCCGTTGATACCCTGTTGTTTCTGTCGTCTTTTTTCAAAGAATTTTACCGAAACTTCAGGGAACATCGCATAGGACAATACATCTTCTTCCTGTTCTGTCCACTGCTTGCACTCTTCACGCAGTTTTTCCAGTTCGGGCTGAATCAGGTCTGCGGGACGGCAGGTAACGGGTTCTTCGTCACCGATGATTTTCTTACGGAATTCAGGGTCGATAGGTACAGGTGTTGTACCGTATTTTCCAGCTACCATGTCTTTGAACTGATTGTTGCACATCTTGTATCTTTCGCCCATAATGACATTGAATACTGCCTGTGTACCGACAATCTGCGATGTAGGGGTAACCAACGGCGGATAACCCGAGTCTTTTCTTACTCTGGGAACTTCCTGTAACACTTCGTCAAGTTTATCCTCTTTGCCTGCCTGTTTGAGCTGGTTAAGCAGGTTGGAAAGCATACCGCCCGGTACTTCGTAAATCAAGGCTTTTGTATCAGTAGCCAGCATTTTCTGGTCAAGCAAGCCGTTGTCAATGTACTTTTTACGGACACCCATGAAATATTCACGGATTTCATTAAGGGCTTTAAGGTCAATACCTGTATCGTACTTCGTACCCTTGAGAGCGGCTACCATAGCTTCGGTAGGAGTATGAGATGTACCGTTTGCCAGCGGTGACATTGCCGTATCAATTCTGTCAATACCGTTTTCAATGCCTTTCAGCAGACACATTCCCGACAATCCCGAAGTGGAATGGGTGTGTAACTGTATGGGCAAATCCGTAGCTTTCTTGAGTGCCTGTGTCAGTGTGATAATTCTGGAGGGAGTCATCAACGCTGCCATGTCTTTGATACAGATGGAGTCTGCTCCTGCGTCAGCAATTCTCTTAGCGTATTCTACATAGTATTCATCAGTAAAGACATCGCCTACCGTGTAGGACATAGCAACCTGTGCTTCTGCCCCCTCTTTTTTAGCGGCTTTGATAGCTGTCTGCAGGTTTTTGATATCGTTGAGTGCGTCAAAAATACGGATAATGTCAATACCGTTCGCTACGGAACGCTGTACGAAATATTCCAGAACATCATCTGCATAGTGACGATATCCCAGCATATTCTGTCCTCTGAACAACATCTGCAATTTCGTATTCGGACATTTCTCTCGGATAGTACGCAGTCTGTCCCAAGGGTCTTCATTGAGGAAACGCAGACAGGAATCAAATGTTGCACCGCCCCAGCATTCCAGAGAGTAAAAACCGATTTTATCCAGTTTTTCCAGAACAGGCAACATATCTTCGGTAGTCATTCGGGTGGCAAAAAGCGACTGATGAGCGTCACGCAGTACCGTTTCGGTAATAAGGATTTTCTTCTTGTCGTCCCTGACTTCCCTGACTTCTTTTTTGACTTCTTTTACTTCTTTGGCAACAGCTTTGGGGGCTTTGGTATCTGTTGCGGGTTTATTCTTTGATGGATTTTTCTTTCTATTGTCTGCCATGTCAGTATGTTCCTTTCGGGTTGGACTTTATCAGTTAATCGTCATCAGCACTTCGCCCGAGTTGACATTCTGACCTTTCGATACGGTTACACTTTCGACTGTACCGTCAATCGGTGCAAAGATTTCATTTTCCATTTTCATTGCCTCAAGAATGAATACACAATTGCCTTTCTTGACACTCTGGCCTGCCGAAACCTTGATGTCAAGAATGACTCCGGGCATGGGAGCTTTTACGGGTTCGCCCGAACCTGCTTTGGCCGGTGCAGGTGCAGAAACTTTGGCAGGTGCTTTTTTCGGAGCAGGTGCTGTGGCAACGGGTACTGCTCCCTCGGAAAGTTCTTCTACCTGAACATCATAACTTGTGCCGTTTACGGTAATTCTTAAATTTTTCATAGCTGTCAACCTCTTATGTATTTATTTGTGGTCAGGGACGTTACCCCTTTACCCCACCCGCTTTTGAAAAAGCGGGACAAAACTTTTCGGGAAATCGTGTTCTTTATCAATAAATGGTACTGTGTTTCTTCGGCATGGTTGCCACTCTCTTGCCTGAAAGCATTTCCAGAGCGGTATATACCTTGAATCGGACATCTTCTCTGGCAATGACATCGTTGACATAACCATACTGTGCGGATTTTTCTGCGGTACATTCGGTATTGATGTATTCCTGAAGAACTTTTTCTCTTTCTTCCTTGGCAACAGCCATTCTGTCTGCCCAGAGAATACCTGCTCCTGTAATCGGCGGTAACGGAGAAATCACGGCATCGTCAAGGGCAAATGTGACATCGGCACTTGCCGTTGAACCTGCTACTGCGATATAGTAAGCTCCGTAAGCCTTTCCCTTGATGACAGTAATCTTGACGGTGGTTGCGTCAGCATAAGCCGATGATACTTTTCTGGCTTCGGTGACGTTCGCAAATCCCTCACTGTCGGCAAAAGTAACCACGGGAATCGCAAATGCGTCACAGAAACGCACAAACGAAGATATCTTACTGCATGAATCAGCGTCCAGAACACCGCCTTTATTGGCAACGATACCTACAACCGTTCCTGCAATTCTGCCAAGACCTGTCACTGCCTGTGTACCAAATTCTTTTTTCAGACAGACAAAAGAATTGTCGTCAACTACCTCTCTGACAAGACATCTGGCATTTTCTTCGGGTTCGTCAGCGTCCATAATCGGCGGAATACTGAGATTGTTGGACGGTAAAAGGGTAACCAGTTCCTTGGCCTTTTCAATGGCACTTTCTGTATTTTCGGCAGTGATATGGGTAATGCCTGCCTTTGCATTATCTTCGGCGGACGCATTTTCACCCGTCACACTCAAAGAAAGCTTTGCCTTTTCCGACATGATGACGATATCCGCACTGACAGCATTCAATGCTCCTGTTCCCAGACAGTTACCGACAATTACCGATATCTGCGGAACAACGCCCGACAGTTTGCTGACACTGTTGAGTACCTTTCCATATGACCCCAGCATATCCATACCTTCTGACAATTTCGCACCGACAGAGTCATAAATGCCGATGACGGGTGCACCTGTCTTTTCGGCAAGTTCATAAAGCTTCTGCAGTTTCTCGGCATGAGCTTTCGACATTGCTCCGCCACAGATATCGCTGTTCTGGGCAAAGGCATATACAGGACAGGTATTGACTGTTCCGTACCCTGCAATGACTTCTGTAGGATTGTCCCCTGACATGGTGTAAGCGTCTATCTGTGTAAATGTTCCCTCATCGAAAAGGGCTGAAAGATTCTGGTAAGCAACAGATTGTTCAATCTCCGCTTTTATGTTTGACAGATTTTCTGTACGCACTCTATTTTCCTCCGTTCGTACTTAGATAATTTGAATAATTATACAGGTAATATTATAAGATATTTACCAAAAAACTACAAGTAAAAAACATAGGCAAAACAATTTTTGCCTATTATATCTGTTTTTTCTTTGTCAGAAAAGCAAAATATGGTTATTTTGACAATCCATAACGCCCTGACAACTTAATAATAGTCCACTTCGGTGGTATTGGTAGGAGCTTGCAGACGGTGAACTTCTTCACGGGTAAGTTCACGCCATGCCCCCGGTTTCAGTCCGCCCAGTTTGACCTGTCCGATAGCAATTCTTTTCAGGCGAGGAACTTCCAGATGTAACTGTTCGCACATCTTGCGGATTTGTCGGTTACGACCTTCACGCAGAATAATTTCCAGTACACATCTTCCCTCTTCACGGCTGACAACGTGAATTTCAGCCGGTGCAGTCTTTCTGCCGTCAATGACCATTCCGTTACTCATTTTGAACAACTGTTCTTCATTGACTGACGGTCGCACCGTGACCCTGTACACCTTGTAAACGTGCTTTGACGGGTGAGTGACTTTGTTGGCAAAATCACCATCGTTCGTCATGAGCAGTAACCCTTCCGAATCCCTGTCCAGCCGTCCTACGGGATATACCCTTGTCGGAACATCTTTCACCAGTTCGGCAACACATTTTCTTCCCATTTCGTCACTCATCGTGGTCACATAACCTCTCGGCTTATGTAACATGATATAGTATTTCTTCGCTTTCGCCCCTGCGGTGATTTTCCGCCCTCTGACTACCACCTTATCTGTTTTCGGGTTGACTTTATCGCCGATAACTGCCACTCTTCCATTGACTTTCACCATGCCTGCCGCTATCATTTCTTCGGATTTCCGCCTTGATGCGATACCGTTGTCCGCCATGTATTTCTGCAACCTGACTAATTGATTATCTTTCATTATAACACTCTCTTTCCCTGAAAACTTCCGAACGAAGTGAGCCTTGAAAAGTTTTGTCCCGCTTTTTCAAAAGCGGGTGGGGTCAAGGGGCAAAGCCCCTTGTGGGATTGTTAAGGGCAACGCCCTTAACCTCCCAGAAACGACAAAACACGTTCCCACAGACTTTTGCTGACTGCCTTATATTCCACTGACGATTGTGTCACCAACGGAATTTCACCGATTTTCCGATTGTCCCGATAATATTGCACCGTTCCGACAACCTCGCCCTTTTTCAGCGGAGCATACAGAAAACGGTCGGCAATAACTCTGCGGGTAAGACGGATATTTTCACCACGTCGGGCAACACAGGAAATTCCGCTTTGTACCTGAAGTTCTACCGTGTTCTGTTTTCCGCCGACAACGTCAACGCCGAAATGAAATTCTTTGTCAATGCCGTTTACCGACTGTAATCTTGAAAAACCGTAATCATACATTTTCATATGGTCATTCCAGTCGTCGGGAGCATTGAGCGTCACCGCTATCAGTTTTACGCCGTCCTTTTCCGCTGACGTGACAAGACATCTGCCCGATTTTTTGGTAAATCCTGTCTTACCGCCGTTACAGTATGCATACATCGACAGCAGTTTATTGTGGTTGACATAGGTATTCACTACATCTGACGGACGGATAAATGTTACTTTCATTGATTTCTGTGCCGTAAGTCGGGCAAAATCTTCGTTGTGCATGGCGTATTGCATGAGTTTCGCCATATCTCCCGCTGTGGAATAATGATTTTCGTCATCAAGTCCTGACGGTGTGACAAAATGAGTATGGTTCATACCGATTTCTTTTGCCTTGCCGTTCATGATATCCGCAAACTTTTCCTGCGAACCGCCAAGCGTGACGGCTACCGCATTGGCACTGTCATTTCCCGATACCATCATCATGCCTGTTGCCAGATCCGAAAGTTTCAGCTTATCCCCCACTTTCAGATACATGGACGACCCCTCGGCAATCATATCCTGTGTGAATGTGACGGTCTTGTCGTCCTGCTGAGCGTGTTCCAGAGCAATCAATGTTGTCATAATCTTTGTCGTACTCGCCATACTCAGACGTTCGTCCGCATTTTTTTCAAAAACAACATCGTCGGTATTGTCGCAAAGCAGTATTGCCGACTTCGCCGAAACTTCAATACCTTTTTCTGTTTCTCCGCAAACGGAAAAACAACTCACTATCGTCAGAAATACCGCCGAAAAAATGACTGCACACCATTTCAAATTCAATCACTCCCGATTGTGTTCTTTGCCTACATTTTATGCCGAAACGGTGTTGTCTATTCTGTTGCCGACGGCGGATTTGAAAAATCAGGAATCCTTTTTCTCCGCAGTGGTTTGGGTATCTGTTGTTTCGTTGGATTTCTCTTTATCGTCCTTAGTGAACATTGCCTTAATCTTCTCTATAACATCGGGTGCCATTGCCAGAGCTTTTTCGGCAACACCTGTGTTAGGCGGGTCTATGGTGAGTACCTTTGCATCACCGTTCGATATCACAATAAAGGCAATGGGACTGACGGAAACCCCTGCACCCGTACCGCCTCCGAAAAGGTCTTTATTGGGAGCCGATTTTGCCACAAAACTTGAACCCCCTGACGCAAAACCATAAGAAACTTTCGATACAGGAACAATAATTGTACCGTCAGGAGAAGCAATAGGTGTACCTACTACCGTATTGACATCTACCATCTGTTTGATTTTTTCAATCGTTGTCCCCATTAAACTTTCTAAAGGCTGTTGTTTTTTTTCGTCTGCCATCGTTATGCACCGTCCTTTGAATTTTCATCTGTGTTTTTGATTTTCAGATATAATTTTACGGCTTTGATACCGTATATTATCAGTGAAGCAAGTAAAAAAAGCAGTCGGGAGGAAATATCAAATTCCAGAAAAATATCGCTTTCTTTACGGTCGAAATCTGCGGTAATGCTCACATCGGGCACTTTTTTGAAAGTAATCAGTGCTGAAAGCGTTCCCAGTATCGGATAGACACCACTGCAACAATAACCGAAATTCATCGCTGTCTGATAAGCGTCCTCACCGCCGACAATGATTTTCAGTTTCATTTTGCGGACAATGATATGTTTCAGAACACTGTCCAGAAACTTTCTGACGATATCCGTAATTTCTTCCAGAATGGCAATTACTCCGCTGAGTCCCTGTGCCTTGAAAATTCGGGCGAAAGTACTTTCTTTCTTTTCGTCCTCATCTGTTTCCGCCTTTTCAGACTTGTCTTTTTCAGATTTCTTCCTGTTTTCCTTTTTGGTGGCGTTGTCGTTTTTTTCCTTTTCGTTTTTCGCTTTCTTCTTTTTGGGAACGAACGTAAACGGAACAAAAAGATACCGCAACCACAATCGGGTTGTGTCACCGTCATAACGCAGTAAGACGTGAACAGGAATCAGAAGTAACAGAATCAGCACGGCTATGACAATCAGGATTATCATAAGAATTTTCATCTTCTGTCACTTCCTTAACATTCTGTACTTTCTGAGGTTAAGGGCTTCGCCCTTAACAATCCCACGAAGTTAAGGGCTTCGCCCTTAACAATCCCAC
>CACYBZ010000032.1 GCA_902772795.1 uncultured Ruminococcus sp.
ATTATGAGCAATTTTCCCTTGCTGTTGTGAACTATCTTACCAACAACGGCGTAAACTGAAGATAATCGCTGGAAATAAGGCGGAAATCAATACCTTCAAATTCACCTGTAACGGCTTTGCGGAATACCTGTCTGCCGTGCAGATGTCCATAATAACAGCGGTCAATATGGTATTCTTTGAGTATGTTGAGCAACTCATCACATCGCTGAGTACCATATACGGGCGGATAGTGTAAAAATACCAGTGGTTTCTTTCCTGTTTTCAACGCCTCATTGATAGATGTTCTCAACCTGCCTGCTTCACGGTTAAGCACTTTTTTGTCTGCATCGTTTTCCGCATCATAAAACCAGCCTCTTGTTCCGCAGACTGCATAATCCTCTACCACCGTGGCACTGTTGAAAATAATTCCCAGCGTATCAAAATGATTTTCATAAAAATACATTTCCATTTTTCTTCGGGTATCCCACCAGTAATCATGATTTCCTTTCAGTAACAGTTTCTTTCCCGGCAAGGCATTGATAAAGGTAAAATCTGCATAAGTTTCCCTCAGCTTCATCGCCCACGAAATATCACCTGCTATGACTACGGTGTCTGTATCTTTTACCAGTGCACGCCAGTTTTTTTCCAGCCGTTTTTCATAGCCGTCCCAACCGCTGAATATGTCCATCGGTTTATCCGTACCAAAGGAAAAATGCAGGTCGCCAATGGCAAATATTGACATTACTCTACTCCCAGTACTTTCAATACATATTCGGGCATATCTTCAACGGCTGTCACGTTGGTAAAACGGACTGTTTTGTTTTTCAACTGAGCAAGCGGTTTCGGAACAGCTACACCTGTGATTTTGTTCATCTGCTCCACCATGTCAAATTCACTCGAACACAGTTCCTCTTCGGGAATGATACAACTCAGTACGCTTTTTGAAAACTTATAGGGACTTGCCGTTGACGCAAGAATAACAGGTGTTGTGTCGCCTGTCTTTGTGACATACTGTTCATAGACATTGACCGCAACAGCTGTATGTGTATCGGAAAGATAGTGTGACTGTTCATACAATGCTTTGATAGTCTGTTTCGTGGATTCTTCGTCACAGAATCCACCGAAGAATTTTTCTGACAATTTTGCTTTGATGGTATTGTCAACCTCATATTTTCCCTCTGTTTTCAGAGCCGTCATATAAGATTTTACTTTCTTGTCATCACCGTCAGAAAAAATATACAGCAGTCTTTCCAGATTACTGGATACCAGAATATCCATAGACGGTGAAATGGTTGTATAGAATTTTCTTTGTCTGTCATACACACCTGTATTGATAAAGTCTGTCAGGACATTGTTGGCATTGGACGCACAGATGAATTTTCTGACGGGCAGACCCATCAGCATTGCATAGTATGATGCCAGAATGTTACCGAAATTACCTGTCGGAACAACTACGTTGATTTCATCGCCCAAAGCAATTTTTCCGCTGTTGACGAGGTCGCAGTATGCAGAAATATAGTAGACAATCTGCGGTAACAGTCTGCCCCAGTTGATGGAATTCGCACTGGAAAACAGTTTGCCGTTCGCCTGCAGTTTTTCCTTTACCGACTGCGTGGTGAAAATCTTCTTGACACCTGTCTGTGCATCATCAAAATTACCCTCTATCGCACAGACATCAACGTTACTTCCTTCTTGTGTAGCCATCTGACATTTCTGCATAGGACTGACACCGTTCTGTGGATAAAAGACGATGATTTTTGTTCCCTCTACGTCTTTGAATCCTTCCAGTGCTGCCTTTCCTGTGTCGCCTGACGTTGCTACCAGAATGACAGCTTCTTTTCCTTTGTACTTCTTTGCAAGAGATTTTGTCAGAAAATACGGCAATATCTGCAATGCCATGTCTTTGAACGCTGATGTAGGTCCATGCCACAACTCCAGAATGTTCATTTCCACGCCGTTCAGCTTTGTGCTGACTATCGGTGTCGGATTTTCATTTTCAAATTTTTCTTTGGTATAGGCATTGTCTACGCAGTCTGCAACTTCTTCTGCGGTAAAGTCGGTGAGATAGTCGGCAATCACTTTCTTTGCCCTTGCTCTGTAATCAAGAGCCAGCATAGCCTGAAAATCTTCTTTGCTGTACTGCGGAATTTCCATCGGTACAAACAGACCGCCGTCCTCAGCGATTCCCTGAGATATTGCCTGTGCCGACGATACAATGTTATTTTTATCTGTGGTACTGCTATAATTCATATGGATTACCTCTCTTACAAATTAGTCTAGCGTATACTATATAACAAATGTCTGCAAATGTCAAACACCGTTTCACA
>CACYBZ010000033.1 GCA_902772795.1 uncultured Ruminococcus sp.
GGAAGAACTTGGCATATGCAGTGGAAAAATCTTTATGTTCCATACCTTTATCAATAGTTATTATTTTCACGATTTTATTTATTCATTAAAATATCCTCTCGTTATTTTTTTATTTATGGTAGTATTGTGCTATCTGACAGCGAAATTGCTGGAGTGGATAAAAATATCACAAGATACAACAAACTATTACAATTTCTTACAAAAGAAAAACAACCTAAAGTTTTATAATATCATTATGTTTCATAAATTTATTTTAGTTGATTGGAGTGTGCCTTTAAATGATAAGTGGTGCTGAAATAATGGTAAAGTGTCTGGAAGCGGAGGGAGTAGAAATTATTTTCGGCTATCCTGGTGCAGCGATATGCCCCTTTTATGACGCTTTGCTGAACTCATCGGTAAAGCATATTCTTGTAAGACAGGAACAAAATTCGGTTCATTCTGCGAGTGGTTACGCCCGTTCTGTCAGTAAGCCTGGCGTATGCGTGGCAACCTCAGGTCCCGGTGCAACCAACCTCATTACCGGTATTGCTACCGCATATATGGATTCTATTCCGATTATTGCGATAACGGGGCAGGTTCGCAGTGACTTAATCGGCAGAGATGTCTTTCAGGAGGCAGATATTACGGGAGCTTGCGAGCCCTTTGTCAAGCACAGTTACCTTGTCAAGAAAACAGAAGATTTACCAAGAATTTTTAAAGAAGCTTTCTATATTGCCACAACAGGCCGTCCCGGCCCTGTATTAATAGATATTCCCATAGACATTCAGACCAATAAGATTGAACAGTTTGTCTATCCTGAAAAAGCAGAGATTGTCGGCTATAAGCCCTGTACTGAAGGACATACCAGACAGATTGAAAAAGCAGTAGAATTGATTCGTAACGCTTCAAGACCTGTGATTTGTGCAGGAGGCGGTGTACTCACCTCAGGAGCAAAACTCAAGCTGGTTGACTTTGCTATGAAGACAGGTATTCCTGTTGTATCCACCATGATGGGCATTGGTGTTATGCCGACGGAAAATAAACTGTACCTGGGTATGTTGGGTTCACATGGAAAGCGGGTTGCCAACCGTGCGATTCATGAAGCAGATGTGATTTTACTGTGCGGAGCAAGAGTAGGTGACCGTGCTGTCGCTTCGCCTGACCAGCTTTCTGCCCGTTCCAAGATTATTCATATTGATATCGACCCCGCAGAAATCGGAAAAAATATTGCTACGGATATTCCCATTGTCGGTGATATGAAAAGCGTCATCAGCAGATTGTATGAACTTATCGGCGATTATCACATTCCACGCTTATGGGAAGATACCACCGAACGTTGGAAACAGGAACTTTTCCGCATTCCGCCTCAGTTTGAGGGCTGTGTAGAACCCAGAAGTTTTGTTGCCAAATTATCTGAAATGTTACCGAATAAATCCATTCTTGTGGCAGATGTCGGACAGAATCAGATATGGTGTGCAAACAACTTCCGTATCAAAGAAGGCCGTTTCCTGACAACAGGCGGTATGGGAACAATGGGCTATTCTGTGCCTGCCGCTATCGGAGCAAAATTCGCCCGCCCTGAAAGAGAAGTCGTCGTTGTCTGCGGTGACGGGTCTTTCCAGATGAGTATGAACGAACTCGGTACGATTGCTCAGAATAATCTTAACGTCAAAATCATCATCATGCGTAATGACCGCCTTGGTATGGTAAGAGAATTACAGAAAAATCTCTATGACGGTCGCTATTCAGGAGTATTTCTTGACGAACAGACACCTGATTTTCTGAAAATCGCTGAAGCTTACCATATTCCCGGTGCCTATGCCACATCGAACGCTGAAGCGGAACAGTATGCACAACAGATGATTCAATCGGATAAACCGTTTATGTTAGTATGTCGGGTAAGTCCTGACACACCGTCCATTTAAACGTAAGGGGGAATTTTGATGAAACATACCATGTATATCCTGGTGGAGAATTATGCGGGTGTCCTGAGCAAAATCACAGGACTTTTCTCCCGACGTGGATTCAATATAGAAAGTCTTGCGGTAGGTGTGACAACGGATATGAGTGTGTCCCGAATTACCATTGTCGCTGACGGTGATGAGTATGTGGCAGAACAGATTCAGAAACAACTCAACAAACTGATTCCTGTCATTGAAGTAAGACTGCTGAAAAATCATATCAGCCGTGAACTGGCACTGATTAAAGTCAACAGCAACATCAAATCCAGAGTGGAAATTATGAGTATTGCCGAACTGATGAACGCTAAAATTATCGATGTCAGCCTGAGTACCATTACTGTTCAGATGGCTGATACGGTTGATAACGTCAATACATTGGTAGAACTGCTCCGTCCCTACGGCATAAAGGAA
>CACYBZ010000034.1 GCA_902772795.1 uncultured Ruminococcus sp.
GCAAATTTCGCCTTGAAGTTTCGGTCAAGCCTTTTTAAAGGCTTGCGGGGTTCAGGGGCGGAGCCCCTGATGGGGGTTCGGGGGCAATGCCCCCGCAAATTAGTTTTCACTGAAATCTTTCAGCACCAGCCCTTTGTTATGCTCCAACGCCCATTGTATACTCCATTCGCTGGTGAATAACAACAAATTATGGTCTTTCAGGTCTTGTATACGCTTCGTGTCAGATGCCAGATCCAGCTTTTTAGGGTCGATATCTTCATTCTCAATCCAACGTATGAACTGATACGGTAACGTATTCATAATAATATCTACATTGTATTCGTTCTTCAGACGGTATTCCAGAACATCAAACTGCAATGTTCCCACAACGCCAACAATGACTTCTTCCATACCTGCACCAAGTTCTCGGAATATCTGAATAGCACCCTCCTGGGCTATCTGGTCAGTACCTTTGATAAATTGCTTTCGTTTCATCGTGTCTTTCTGTCGGACAAGTGCAAAATGTTCGGGGGCAAAAGTGGGAATACCCTGAAATTTAAATTTCTTGTTCGGCATACAAATCGTGTCCCCTATCGAAAATACACCGGGGTCAAATACACCGATAATATCTCCTGCATAGGCTTCGTCAACAACTTCTCTTTCCTGTGCCATTATCTGCTGTGGCTGGGAAAGTCGCATTTTTCGGTTGCCCTGCACATGGAATACTTCCATATTCTTATCAAATTTGCCTGAACATATCCGCATAAAAGCGATTCTGTCACGATGTGCCTTATTCATGTTGGCTTGGATTTTAAAAACAAATGCGGAAAAACTGTCAGATACAGGGTCAATTACTTCGCTGTCTGTTTTTCTGGGCAACGGCGACGTGGTGAGCTTCAGGAAATTTTCCAGAAACGGTTCTACACCGAAATTCGTCAGTGCCGACCCGAAAAATACAGGAGTCAGTCTGCCGTTTCTTACCGCTTCGATGTCAAAATCATCTCCTGCACCCTCAAGCAGTTCGACTTCTTCCAGCAGTGTTCCGGTGTGGTCATCACCGATATAATCTGACAAATGTTCGTCATCTATACTGATAATTTCTTCTTCAACTTCTTTTTGCCCGTTGTTCTGCCCGTTAGTCGAAAATTTCAGAATCTGTCTTGACTGACGGTCATAGACTCCTTTGAATTCCTTTCCGCAACCGATAGGCCAGTTGACAGGGTAAGTATGAATACCCAGAACATTTTCAATATCGTCCAGTAAATCAAATGTGTTCATAGCGTCCCTGTCCATCTTGTTGATGAACGTGATAATCGGAATGTTTCGCATGACACATACCTTGAATAATTTTTTGGTCTGATTTTCAACACCCTTTGACCCGTCTATTACCATGACGGCGGAATCCGCTGCCATAAGAGTACGGTAGGTGTCTTCGGAGAAATCCTGGTGTCCAGGGGTATCCAGAATATTGATACAATACCCGTCATACTGAAACTGCAATACCGATGACGTTACCGAAATACCTCTTTGTTTTTCAATTTCCATCCAGTCAGAAACAGCGTGCTTGGCGGTCTTTTTTCCCTTTACCGACCCTGCGGTATTGATTGCTCCACCGTATAACAACAATTTTTCCGTCAGTGTTGTTTTTCCTGCGTCAGGGTGAGATATAATTGCAAATGTCCGTCTTTTTTCTATCTCATTTCTTAAATCAGCCAAAATAATTCCTCCAGAAATTTCAATCTTTTTAACATACTTACCTATTTTAACGATACTGCTGTCAAATGTCAACAATACCGTGAGGATAATTGTCATCTCACAATGAAAAGCCGTACAAAATCAAACATTCTGCACGGCTGACGGGACTTTCTATTTGAATTTATGGTGAATTAACAGCGTCGTCCGACAAGCTTCTGTATTGCCGACGCTCTGCCGATATCCCCCTCTATTTTCAGCTTGCCTACGGTGTAGGCTGCCATAGCACTCATTTCTCCTCTTGCTATTTTCAGAAAATCATATGTATCACAAATGAAAATCAAATCGTATTCTTTATAATCATACGGCTCTACATATACCTTACCATCGCAGAACTTTACATAAAAAGTTCCTCCTCCTTCTCCCGTCATCGTAATCTGTATAGCAAGAAATTCCTTGTAATCACTTACATCAGAATGGATAAATATATCCTGTATCTCACTGAATGCCTCCTGAAATGTCATAATTCTGACCTCCGTTTTTTTGAATTTCAATATATACAACGACTTCCGACACCTTCTCCTTTCACAGCTCCCGACTTCTGTAGAACGGATTGACATTCTATTCCCTTTATGACAATGGTAAAATTATCCTGTCAGTTCGGAGTGAATCACTGCACATATATAACCTCTGTCATAATGTTAGCATTGCTTTTCGGTAAAGTCAAGTAAAAAATCCATACTTTTTTTTGATTTAATCGAATTAACTATTTTTTCGTTTTTTTGTTTTCGGTTTTTCTTCCGAAATCAGATAACAAACTATTTTTTACCTTGTTCCAGAATACTATTTTACACAGATATAAACTTTTTACAAAATCACTGTTCTGTTTCTGTAATCCGTAACAAATATTTTTCGATTATGACTTTATTTATTATTTTTTTTCTGTTATAATACGGATTATTACGATATCTGGCATAAGGACGGTAAATTTTTATGAAAACAGTTGATTTGGTTGTTCC
>CACYBZ010000035.1 GCA_902772795.1 uncultured Ruminococcus sp.
AATCAAGGTGTCCAGATGACTATCAAATTTACTGTTTACTATCTGCATTTGTGTAGCAAGATGCAAATAAACCTGAGTAATAGAAATAGAACTATGTCCCAACAGAACACGCAATATTTCAAGGTTACCGCCATTAAGAATATAATTAGTGGCAAAAGTATGCCGAAGTAAGTGAGGGTATAAACGAGTAATACCAGAACTGTCTTTCAATTTATGAAACAACATTTTTATTGTATTTGAAGTAATAGACTCTCTGGAAACAGTTAAAAATAAACTATCAGAATTACATAGTTTATTACTACGGAGATACAAATACTGATTAAGTTGCTTATTAACACTATCGCCATAAGGAACTACACGCTGTTTATTTCCTTTACCGTTAATAACCATAGTCTGACTTACTCTATCAATATCAGATAATTTTAAATTGACAATCTCACCACGGCGAAGACCACAATCAAGCATTAACATACAAATCAATTTATCACGTTCACCAAGATAAGAATTATCAAAACATTTTAACAGTTGCCTGACCTCTGTATCAGATAACGGAAGAATAACATCACGATTAGCTTTAATCAATTTCAATTTATCTACTTTTATATCAATAAAATCCTCATTGTATAAATAACGATAAAATACTTTTACTGCCCTGGCATATGTACGAATAGAAACTTTTTTAATGTCTTTATGTTCAGATAAATATAATTGATAAGACTTAAACATAATAACATCTAAATCATCTACATCAATATCACGACCACAGAAATCCAAAAACATATTCAATGTAATTTTATAGTAACTTATCGTTTCAGAACTATTACCCCGAAAATGTTGTTCTTCCATAAACATATCATAAGCTTTAACAATATTCAAAATACTTTCACCTATCTATTGAGTGTTTTGGTCGTCGGGCTACGCCCCGAACGCCCAAAACACGACCTTTTAACACTCTTACAAAATAATACGGACAACTGCAATAAAAATCAAAAACAAAAGCATTACAGCAATAATCAATAACAAATCCTTTTCAGAAATACTATCACTGACACTTTTGACAGATAATTTCGTTTCTTCTTCTGTAGTTCTCTCTGTTTCCATTTCTGTTATCACTTCAGTAATAACTTCTGTTTCTTTTTCAGTCATCACTTCAGTTACTCTTTCAGTAGTAACTTCTGTATCTGCAAAAACAGAAAAAGAAAAACATGAAAAAAGAAAAATCAATATCAAATTACAGACGATTAATTTTCCTACGTTCTTTTTTGGTAACAGGTGTGTTATTAACATGAATTTCACCTCTGTTTTCTAAAATTTCCTTATCACTCAGATATTCTTTATTTAACATATTCGTTACAAGTTCAGAAGTATCATATAATTGACGTAACTGATTAGTCTGAATATATGCACTTGCCCACAAAAGCCGAGGTTTATACATTCTGTTCGACATATACATATCATACTCATCAACATCATAACGATACATTTTGATAATCCTTGTAAATGGGTGTTTCATACTACCTTTGCAAACTGTAACAGTAGCGGAAATATCTCTGATTTGTTTATCCAACAGGTTATATTTTTGGACTGTCCCTATTATTTGCATATGCCGTTTACGACATTGACATAAATGCTGAAAAAGCTCTTTTGGAACAGCTCTTTTACCTCCGGAACTACTGAAATCCCTGGAGTTGAAGATAGTGCCTATCTCATCGATGAGGACTATTGTATTTTCAGGTGCGTTCAAAATATCTTCGGCAGTATTTAATGGCAAAATCTGCGTATATTTTGGGAAATTTGTCAGCTTGATATTTGTCAGAACTGATAACTGCGGATATTTGACACACTGATTATATACATACCTGACCGCAGAAACCGTTTTCCCAGAACCAAAACGCCCTACATAGAGATGTATACCCCAACCATAAAATATCTTATTCAACCGTAAATAACAATACTTAAAATAATCGTACAGGATATACATCAGAAACTTAGGAAATTTAAAAATAAGAAGAAAGAATATTTTAATCATAACCCTACACCTTTAAATAATGAGGTAAATGAACGAAAAAGAATCCTGAGAAATGCAACAATGAACACGACAGCCACGAGGATAATAAAAACGGAATAAAGAAAAGTATATGTATCTGTAATTTCAAAGTCTGCAACCAAACCCAATGCCACCAAAATATCATGGATTAGTCCATTGTCAAGTATCGGATTGAACATCTTTTTTATTTTCCTCACTTTCAACATTATTTTCAACAATTCCGTTTTGTAATTTAATCCGCCTAACGGTTTCTTTAAAATCGGAACGCAAATCAGAACAGGATTTCAAATCAGATAAAAACTGATATGCAGAAACAACCGTGCAAATCAAAAATGAAATGATTAAAATCAACAAAATAAGATATACAACAGACATTTTTATTCCCTCGTCAACAAAATCAAAATGAATATAACTTGTGCTACCAGAAAAAGTAATATTCTCATAAAAATCAATCCTTAAAACGACGATATAAAATAAAGAAAGCCAAAATAAAAAATATAATATACAGAACAATCATTCAAATACGCTCCATAATGCACTGATTGCCAAGGAAACTACTTCACTACCAATCAGAGTGCCTTCCAATGTGATATAAAAGCCAAAAACGTGAAAAGGATACTGAAGCATTGTCTGAATAATCGACAAAATATTATGTAAGTCCTGCATCGTGCTACCGTTACCCATAAAATCACCGTCCCAAAATTCGAAGAAAGATAACAACAGTCAAACCTAATCCGACAAGAGACCAAATCCATACCGGAAAAAATGACAGTGCACTTTTCAGAAAATTCAAAAAGTTAGATGAAGAACTGACTAAATCAGTTCCAAAATCATAAGAATTCCCACTAAAAGATATTTCACTGAGATGTGTTGGCGGTTCTGTAGCTACATAGGTATTATCTCCACCACCATGAACATTTCCGTTATTGTCATAAGTGTAATAGCTATAATAATTATAAGTCGTGTTATAAGAAGATATAATATCACCATTACCA
>CACYBZ010000036.1 GCA_902772795.1 uncultured Ruminococcus sp.
GGTCACCAGCACCATTCAACCTTCCGTTTCGGCGGAAGGTTGAATTTGTTTACAACCCTTTTTCAGAACAGAACTCCTCAAGACTGTTCACTCAAGAAGAGCAAGATTATATTCCGCAAGTTTGATATTGGTGTTGATCACCGAAATATGGTGTAAAAGGGAAAAGGCAATGATGGAATCTCTTGTATCTCTGACATATAAAGGTGCATAACCACTTTTCTTTAACAGTTGTTGCGTTTCCTCCACAGTGAGTGTCAGTCCGAAGCACAACATAATTACCTTATCTCTTGAAATTTTCTTATTGGTCTTCCCCTGCAGAATTTCGTAACAGTATTCTCTTTTCATTGCAGAATTCTTTACGACATCTTTTTTTTGCAGTCGTTTCTTTGTCATAAAATAACAGATAAGTTCCGTAAGTGTACCGAAAAAAATTTCATTGTCATTCTCTGCGAAATAATCATCGACACTTTTTTTATTTTTCAGGATTTTCATTAATTCATCTGTACTTTTTTTCATGGATACTGTTCCTTTCTGTCGGATTTTGTGATAAAATATCCATTATACTATGGATAACACTTACAGCGAGGCGACTATGGACACATCTCAGTTATGGGATTTTTCTGTTATCGGAAAAATCCATCAAAATATCGACCTGATACACAACAACCACAACGGTCAGTTTATGGTCAGACGCATTTCCCCGACAGATACTTATGACGTGCTCAAACTGATGACCAGAATCCGACATAAAAATCTGATGGCAGTTTATGACGTAGTCAAAAAAGACGGCGTATGTGTCAGCATATGTGAATTTATCAACGGAACAACTTTACAGCATACGGTGGAACATACAGGCGTTTATACCGTCGACAGAGTCAAAAACATCATGTGTCAGATATGCGACGGTCTTTATGTACTGCACAGCAACAATATCGTTCACCGTGACATCAAGCCCGAAAATATTATGACAGACGGAAAAGGTAACATCAAGATTATTGACTTTGACATTACCAGAATCATAAAATCACAGCAAAATCAGGATACCAACATTCTCGGAACAATCGGCTACGCTTCACCTGAACAGTTCGGATTTTCACAGACCACCCACAAAGCCGATATCTATTCCTGCGGTGTGCTGATGAACTACCTGCTCACCGCCAGACTGCCGAATGAACAATGTTATGAGGGAAATCTTACCCCTATTATCCGCAAATGTATCGAAATTGATGAAACTAAACGCTTTCAGGATATTACTGCATTGAAAACAGCCATCATCAGGGAAAGAATCACCGACGAAGAAAGAAATTTCCGTCCGTTACCCGGCTTTCGTAGCAAACGTATCTTTCCGAAAATCATCACTACCTTTTTTATTGCCCAATGGGTACTTTTTTTCTTCATTTGTGTTTCCCGCTTTATTCCGTCCCTGTCAGAAAGCGAATGGGACAAGCAAACTTATCATAATATCGTGATGTGGATAAATGTACTGTTTTTCTGGAGTTCCATTCCCTATATTCTTTTCGGCGATGTGTTCCGCCTTTCTGAAAAAATCTATCCGAAAAATCTCACCAAAAGCCGATATATTGAAAAAGCATTGGGATTTGCCAGTCTGATTTTCGGAATGGTCTTATTGTCTTTCTGATACTGTCATTATAACACAACATACATAAAATTTGTATGCTGTCAGCATACCAAAAAATGCAGTAACCTTGTATGATAGAATTACAAGGTTACTTTTTTTATCATAACAACGTACAGGAGGTAATACAAATGAAAAAAACAATCGTTTTACTGCTTATCGGAACAATGCTCCTTTCTTCAGCAACGGTATTCGGAGGCTGTGAAAAAGAAAAAGAAACCACAACACAGGTAACAGAAAGTTCGGAAAATGAATTCGACACGGAGGACATCGAAACAGACGACGAATACCTTGACGAGGAACTTAATGAAGAACTTGACGAAGAACCTGACGAAGAACTTGACGAAAACCTTGATGAAGACCTCGATGAAGACCTCAACGAAGACACTGAAGAAGAAACCGAAGAACCTACCGAAAAGCCCACAAAGAAATCTGACAAAACGTCGGTAAAAGAAAAACTGAACGACTTAAAAGAGAAAGTCGAAGAAAAAACAGTAACCCCCCAATTCAAAAAGACTATGGACGAATATGAAAAATTCTTTGATGACTACATCGCATTCATGAAAAAATACAAAGAAAATCCGAATGATATGGAGTTGCTGAAAAACTATACCAAATTTCTCGCAGACTATACGGAGTACATGAAAAAACTTGGAGAAATTGATTCAAGCAAATTGTCTGCGGCTGACGCTCTGTATTTTTCGGAAGTCCATGAAAGAATCTCCAGAAAACTACAGGAAGTGGAATAACAGA